>CAXMPV010000233.1:0-2931 GCA_964195175.1 uncultured Thermodesulfobacteriota bacterium
TCAGGAGCTAACCATGCATCGACACGGTCCTTTGTTAACTGAAGTGATTTGCGCTGTGTTTCTATGTTACCACGCACGTACTTGATACGGTCCTGGAGAGCACGCACTTCGACGTAATTAGTGGAGACATCAGCATACAGCACAACGAGTACATCACGGTAATCCTCTACAGTAGCCGCAAGGCTGGCATCGGCGGATTCTATAGAACGGTCAATTCTTCCCCAAAAGTCAATCTCCCATGAACCTTCCCCTCCGAATTTGAAGAACTCGTCCGTTCTTGATCTTTGTGTGGTTGGAGGAAGAAATGTGTGAGGTGAACGCCTCCTTCTTGCGTCACCAGTAGCGTTTAAGTCCGGAAATCGTTCGCCGGTTTTAATACCTCTATTGGCGCGAGCTTCTTTAATTCTGGCAAAGGCCTCTTTTAGTTGAAGGTTACCTTTATCTGCTCTTTCAATTAATCCATTAAGCACCGGGTCGTTGAATACCGTCCACCAGGTTTGAAGATTCGCTTCGCCTTCGCCAAGGCCATCTGTTAAAGCCTGATGCCATGCGTCCTGCATCTGTAGTTTTGGCGGCGAATAATCAGGACCTAATTTGGGACCTATGCCAAAACAACCCTGCAGTAAGATTAAGGCCAATGTTAATAAGAGTATCAACTTTAGTGTACAGTGTGACTGCAGACTTTTCATGTATTATTCCCAGATATTTGTTATCCCGACTTTGTCGAAATACTTAATTATTAAGAATTTATAAATCAATTAATGTAGAAAAATATAAAGGCAAATAACTCATCAATTCTATACGTATACCTGACTACAAATCAAGGAGAAAAGTGTTCTATTAACCACCCATGTTAGAGGTCCTGGGCATTCTGAAGAATTGCTGAAGATGCCGTTTGAAGTTACGTTGTAAAATAACTTTCACATTTGTAATGAATCGTTCTATAATACGCAATTAGATTTTATTCATTTACTCACATAGAAAAATACTATTTTACATTTTAAACAAAGAAAGGGGATATGTTATGAAACAAGTTTTTAGATTGTGCTGCGGTCAATATCCAAGCATAAAAAGTGTCGTATTGTGTTTAGCACTTACTCTAGGTAGCTTATTGTTTATTACTGATTACTGTGGGGCTCAGGCATCAGATCAACCTGTAGTATATGAGACACCCGGGATTTTAGATGCATACGAAATCTTACCTCCGGAACTACTTGAAGGTAAGGACTTCTGGCTGGATAGAAGGGTAGTATCGTATGGTCTTAACAACCGTTACACAATTAATTCCCATTTTGGTAAATTTGAGGCAAATGGTGAAGATATGCTGCGCATACGTGAGCATGAAATCAAGGCCATAGGCGGTTTAAGGGAAGTAAAAAAATCAGATGCATTTAAGGAAGCGTTTAAAAAGTCGGCAACGAGTTCGCTCAAAGGTGCACAGGCTCTGATCACTAACCCCGTTGATACGATTAAAGGCGTACCGAAGGGTATAGGGAAATTCTTTTCACGTATTGGTGAAATGACAAAGGGTGGACGTGGAGATCAGGAGGAGGGTTATACAAAGGAGCTGATTGGTTTTTCCAGGGTAAAACGCCAGTATGCGTACAAATTTGGAGTGGATGCATATTCCTCAAACAAAGTACTCCAAAAAGAACTGAACAGTGTTGCGTGGGCGGGATTTGCAGGGGGTATGACAGTAACGGTAGGTATGATGCCTCTTAAGAAGGCCTCTGCAGCGGCATTTTACGCAGTAAAGGGTACGTCACTAACCTATGGAATGAACAAAATATTACTTGACACCTCCCCTGAGGACCTGCAACAGCTAAATCGGGGAAAAATGGAAGAGATGGGTGTTAGAGAATCAGTAATCAAGGAATTCCTTCATAATCCCGCGTACTCGCCTCGCCACAAAACGATATTAGTACAGGCCCTGGCAGAGATGCAAGGGGTAAAGAACCGTGAACAGTTCATTAAGAAAGCCAACTTTGCAGAGTATGAGGAAGAAGCATTCCTTTATCAACGTATGGCAGAAATGCTGCACGGCTATCATAAACATGTAAAACCGATAAAAGAGCTGGTACCTGTTCGTAAATTTGTGGTGGGATACACATCTGATCAGACTGTTGTTGCTACTTTTCCAATTGATCTTCTTTACTGGATAGAACTTTCTGATCTTGGCTCAGCTGCTCTAGCTGAATTGGATTTGACAGGTCGTCCTATCAAGAAAACAGAGATATGGGTTACGGGAAGCCTTACACCAAGAACAATGAAAGAATTCAACGCGAGAGGCCTGGTAATTAAAGAACGAGCAGGTGAAATCTTAATGCCGGAAGCAGCGGAATAAATTGATTATTCATCGCATCCGGTCACTCATGATGACAGGGTGTTCAACATGTTGTTTTGAAGGAGGATTCTTCCCTGCCCGACCGGCAGGGAAGAATCTATCTTGATTTTATCGATCTGTTTTCGATATGTACTCTTTCAGGTCATTTTCAAATTCTGTCAATATCTGGTTTAATGCTGTGTTCCAGCTTTTGACCAGGGCATCAGGTGTGCTGCCATTTAACGGTTCTTCTTTGTGGTATTGTCTTAGAAGAACTATTTTAGGACTGACATCCATTTCCTGAAGAAGAAGGAACTGTATTTCCATAATGGCTTTTGGTGCTGTGCTTACACGGTAATCACCATAGAGAGCCGTAACTGCACCTTCAAGAATGTAGGTAGAATCTAGAAGGCTGGAAGGCTCTACAACATGCTTGAACAGACCGGGCATTGCCAGCCGTTTGCGTACCTCTTCTGTAAACATTGATACAGGTGAAATAAAAAACTCGTTGTAAAAATCTGACTCATAATTCAATTCTCCCAGACGGTAGACAAGTCCCTTGCCTTCATACTTAGGGGAGACTCTAAACCTGCGGACGGCAAGAATCT
>CAXMPV010000234.1:0-2916 GCA_964195175.1 uncultured Thermodesulfobacteriota bacterium
AAAGATAGTGGGTTAATATTCAATGCAAGCAAGTGCTGAAATTGGATCAGTATTTCATGCTATTCAACAACTATCTAATCAAGGAGAATTTAAAGGAAGTTACAGATAAATTTGAATATTGCGCCAAGTAGTGCGCCAAACGAATTAAATCTGTTTTTCTGAAAACCCTCTTAAATCCTTTAATTGCTTGGTGCCCGGGGCCGGAATCGAACCGGCACGATCTATGATCGAGGGATTTTAAGTCCCTTGCGTCTACCAATTCCGCCACCCGGGCAATTGGGTAAAACATCAAATGGAGGCTGAGGTCGGAATCGAACCGGCGTACACGGCTTTGCAGGCCGCTGCATAACCACTCTGCCACTCAGCCATTATTAAAAACGAGTAACTTAGTTTACAAACTTTCTCTACAAGCGGCCCAGGGGCCGCACTGCATAACCATTATTCCGGACGTCCTGTCCTTCACCCTGCGGGCCGTTGTCGCTACACGCCAACGTTCAATATTGCTCCCGGCAATATTGTCTGCAACTCAACCTTAATTTAGTAGCTCTTTCTGTACAATTATATCTGCAAAAATGTTCAAGCCCCGAGATGTCCCGAGGCCTGCGTATCCAATCAATAACATCTAAAACCGGAGGCGAAATTAACCTTAAACATAAGCTATGTCAGTGTAAATGAAGGGATATACCTTATATAAGATATTTTTTTTTGCTAACATTACCCGTCTCAATATATTTGATTGTGGCTAATGTTCTTTTTTTGTTAATTTAGACGATAAATTCAACAGTATTTTGGTGAGATTAAGGCAAGATTATGTCCCTACTAGATGATTTGAAAAAGCAGGCAGATCAGAATAATGTCAAAGATGCAGATGACAGCAGCAAGACCGTGCAAAAGCACCAGGCCAACTGGCACGCGCTTGTTCCCAAGCTGCAACTCATCATTACATATATGCGGGAACTCGCAACAAATCTGGAAGCGATCAACATTGAGGACAAAATAGACTATCCACTTACAAAAACTATTACGTTTAAGAACCTTAGCAGGGAAAATTTTCGGGTAAGAAAAGCTGATGAAAATTCTGTTCGAGATTTTAGTTTTCGTTACGATCTAGTTGGTGAGCGTAATGTCGAATTTCTTGTTGCAAATGATTTTAATGCTGAAAGTGTCAGGGGCATATTGAGAAAACAAAATACCCGCTTCACAGAAGTGATCACAGATCAGGGAAAGGCTCAGTTCAAGTTAAAACCTAAAATAACGATATTATTTCAATATATTGCAGATTTACAAAACTGTATGGTCACATTGCGAATTCACAATTTTGATAGGCCTGAAATGCAGGTAATCAGGTACAAACCGGAAGCTATTACTGAGGAATTAATGGAGGAAACGGCTAAGTACATATTAAATAAAGAAAACAGGTTCAGGTCATTGTCCGGGAATGATATTAACGATGAAACACTGCAAATATTACGTAGCAAACTTAAAAAGGACGGAAAAATCCCAACGGACGGAAGCAAGGCTGGTAATGAAAAGCAGGAAGCGAATACAAAGAAAAAATCAATTTTAGGTAAGCTGCTTAAAAAATAAAGGGCCCACAAGTACCTGGTACGTGTTGGTTTAATATTTCATAGAATTAGATTTGTGGTAATTATTGCTGGCTAAAGAATTTGGAGCGGGAAACGAGATTCGAACTCGCGACCCCAACCTTGGCAAGGTTGTGCTCTACCACTGAGCTATTCCCGCAAAAGAGCGCACATTTTAGCTGTGAGTTGCCAGCTGTCAAGAAACTTCGAGATTCCAGGCGTATTTCAATGATTATATGTACAATCAGCCGTCTCTTAACTGAGGCCAGGCGGCGCTCAAGTAAAGATACATAGACCACAAGGTCAATATCGAAGCAATATAAAGCAGAACCATACCGATGGTATATATGGGTATACCGAACAACGAGTTGTGATAAATCAGAAATCCGAGTGCGACCATCTGGCATATAGTTTTCAATTTGCCATAACCTGAGACAGCCACTTTGCTACTTTCACCAAGTTCTGCGATCCATTCCCGCAAAGCAGAAATTGTAATTTCACGTCCGATTATGATTGCGGCTGGCAACGCCAACCATATAGAAGGCTCGTCCTCTACCAATAATACCAGTACTACAGCGACCATGAGCTTATCAGCGACCGGATCCAGAAAGGCACCTAATGCCGACGTTTGGCCAAGTTTACGTGCGTAATAACCGTCTAAGCCATCTGTGATAGCCGCAAGTACGAATATCACGCAAGCTGACAGGTAATGCCAACTCACGGGTAGATAGAAAAAGATAACAAAGACAGGAATCAAAATGATTCTGCTAAGCGTCAATATGTTAGGTAAGTTCATATATTCTCGTGAAAAATGTTGTATATCTTTTGAGCTAGATTCTTATTGATTCCATTGACCTTGGCAAGGTCTTCTACGCCGGCTGAGGTAATGCCCTGTATACCACCAAAGTGTCGCAACAAGTTTTGTCGGCGTTTCTGCCCGATCCCTTCAATATTTTCTAACGGTGATTGATTCCGCTTCTTTTTGCGCCGTTGCCGATGCCCGGTAATAGCAAATCGATGTGACTCATCCCTTATGTGTTGTATTAAGTGTAAGGCCGGTGAATCATGCGGTAAATGTAATTGTTTATTATCACGTTCAATAATTAATGTTTCCAGACCTGCTTTTCTGGAAGGCCCTTTGGCAACGCCGATTAAGATGGATTCATTGAGTTGAAGCTCTTCGAGGACCTTTTGCGCCTTACCGACCTGCCCTTTGCCTCCATCGATCACAACAAGTCCTGGCGGATAGGAGAATCGACCACGTTCCTCAAGGGGAAGCTTGCGTTCTGCGAGGTATGCCTCGAATCGTCTTCGGATCACCTCCTCCATTGCT
>CAXMPV010000235.1:0-2876 GCA_964195175.1 uncultured Thermodesulfobacteriota bacterium
ATATTAGTTTTTTCACATTTATTAGCTATCTGTTGTTGCGAAAATATTACGGAAAGATGATAGTTTGAGCGAAAAATATACTTGTTTATCTGCTGCTTTTCAGATGGGAATTGTCTTACTGTCTCGAATGGGCTCCATCCAATTCAACCGGCTATCAGGGAAACAGGATTGCTGTGAAGTGTATATGTCCAGCTTCACTGTTTGCTTGTGCCTGCATGTCCATAACCCGCAGATTAGCGATTCAATCTTTTCTACTTGATTTTAAAGTGTCTTGATAATAAACTGACAAACAGAAGCTATCTCTAATTAGATGAATAGGTTAAAGAATACGTTGTTCGATGAATACATAGGTATGTTTAATTACAAAATGTCAAGGAGTGCTGAAAATAGAAACTGAAATACAAAACCGACAATCAAAAACCAGAAATATCCTCATCGTGGATGATATAGAAAATAATCGCATACTATTGGAGGAGTTGCTGACAGAATCAGGATACAACGTCGTATCGGCTATTCACGGTAAAGATGCACTTGAAAAGCTACAAGCAGAGAAAGAGTTTGACCTTATCATCTCTGACATTCTAATGCCTGTAATGGATGGGTTTATGCTTTGTAAAAATGTGAAAAGGGATGAGAAGCTGAAAAATATTCCTTTTGTTTTTTCCACTGCGTCTTATATTGAAGAAAAAGACGAGGCTCTTGCTTTTAAGTTGGGAGCAAAAAAGTTTATTCGTAAGCCATTTGAGCCGGATGAATTTTTAGAGCTAGTACAAGAATTATTGAAAGATGAGGATAATGGTAAGATAAGGACGCAAGAGATATCTCTGGAAAATGATAAGGAAGTACATAAGCTATACAATGAGCGTTTAGTAGAAAAATTGGAGAAAAAAGTCTTGGCTCTTGAGAATGAAATCGCCGAGCGTAAACAAGCAGAGGAGGCACTCCAAAGATCAAGTTCGCTTCTTTCATCAGTTATTGAGAGTCCTGAAAATATCATTATTTTTGCTTTGGATACGAGCTATAATTACTTGAGCTTTAACATGTCTCATGTAAAAGCGATGAAAAACGTATATGATGCCGATATTGAGATTGGACAGAATAACCTGACGTATATCCAAAGAGAGGATGACCGTATAAGAGCAGAAGAAAATTATAAACGTGTCCTGAAAGGTGAGCGGTTTGTCAAAATACAGGAATATGGTCAATCGAACAGTCGGCTTTGGTATGAGTTGCTTTTTAACCCGATTTATGACAATTCGGGTTGCGTTGTAGGATTTACTGTGTTTGTTATTGATATAACTGAGCACAAGAGGATGGAGGAGGCACTCCTGAAATCGGAGAAACTGAAGTCCATTGGTATATTAGCTGCCGGAGTTTCTCATGAGTTTAACAACATACTTGCAATTATCTCAGGTAATGCACAGTTACTGAAGGAAACTTATAAAGACCACGTGGGATTAACGAAAGCACTTTCTACTATTAAGAAGGTTGTAGATGATGGTGCACAAATTTCCCGTAAGATGCTTCAATTTACCAAAATTAAGAATGATACTGAAGGGTTTGTACCAATTGATATCAGGGATTTGATAACGCAGTCTATTGATTTTACATCTCCAAGGTGGAAGAATGAGGCACAGGCAAATGGTATAGACTACCAGATAAACAAGGATGGTATGAAGAGCGTTTCATCCATAATGTGTAATTCCTCAGAATTGAGAGAGGTCTTTATAAATATAATAAACAATGCGCTTGATGCAATGCCTGATGGTGGCAAGCTCTCTTTCAGTACATGGAGTGGTGACAATACTTTATTTGTAAGTATCTCTGACACAGGAGAGGGCATGTCTGAAGAGACGAAAAGAAATGTATTTGATCCTTTCTTTACCACGAAGATGGCGGTAGGAACCGGATTGGGTATGAGTCTGACTTACGGTATAATATTCGAACATGGCGGTGATATAGAAGTGGAAAGCGAGATAGGAAAGGGCGCAAAATTTACTCTGCAATTTCCAACTACCAATGAAAGGGCCAGTCTAATTACTACTCATGAACCGGAACAGGAATTAAGCGAAAGAAGTCTACGCATCCTGGTGGTAGATGATGAAGATGCTTTTTGTAACGTACTGGATCGATTTCTTTCAAGAGGTGGTAACAAGGTTAAGACTGTTAATAATGGTTCTGATGCTATAAGCATAGTAAAGATTGAAGATTTTGATCTTGTATTGTGTGATCTGGTCATGCCGGATGTGTCCGGATACGATGTAATAAAATTCATTAATGAGTCGAAGAAGAGATCAAAGATAGGCATAATCACCGGCTGGAGGAAAGAACAGAAGCCAATAGCGGACAGCATGGATGTTGACTTTATTGTAAGGAAACCTTTTGATTTTTCAGAGTTAACAAAACAGATAGATGCCCTGGCGTTTTAGTACGCGCCTTACTCCGATAGTTTACCATTTACTTTTCCTACTTGTGCAATTCAGGAAATAATATACTATTTTTTTGAATCTTCCTTTTTGTGCTGGATACCGAAGAGGTGCTTTATTGTTTCTACGTATTGGAATCCGCCGCCGTTCTTTGCTTTCTCTTTTCCTACCTTGGCGGGCTTGTGGAGGATTTTGTTGAGTGTTCGCTGCATTGAGTAGACTATGTGTTCCCACTCCTCGTGTGCTATGTCACCCAGTTTTGGCCTCAGTCTTTCAAGTTCCTGTTCTCCTATCTCGTGGAAGTGGTTCCTGAGCTGGGAAATAGCAGGGCCGATCTTCAACTCTTCTACCCATGCCATATACTGTGCTACCTCCTTGTCGATAATCGTAACGCATTTGTCGATGTCCTTCTTTCTCTCCTCTGCATTACTGTTTGCGACTTTATTCAGA
>CAXMPV010000236.1:0-2876 GCA_964195175.1 uncultured Thermodesulfobacteriota bacterium
TATAATTAAATTAAAAAATTTATGATGTAGAACTATTTATAATTTGTCATGTTATTAGAAATATACAGAGTCTGTATATTCTAAATACCATAAGGTCTTTTTGTTTAACTGTTCGATTCATAAAAAAATAGTATTAACAACATAAATTCATGCTAACGAGAGATTCTCATGAACAACTATACGGGAAGAAGAAAATATAAAAGAATAGAACTGGAAAAATGGAAATATAAAGAAATAGTATCTCCATGTATTACAAGATTTCGGGTCAAACAATGCGATGGCCAGGAAACGTCTTCCCTTGAAAGGAATATAGTTGCCGTGAAGAATTTGTCCGCGGGAGGAATTATGTTTAACTATTATAAAATGGATTTAGAATTTGGTTCACTTCTGGAGTTGAAATTAGACTTCATAAAATCCAAACCTACCATAAGTTGTATAGGGAGAGTCGTTCGCATTGAAGATGCCCATACTAATTGCATGTTTCGCATAGCAACAGAGTTTACAGAGATTAATGAACTGGATCGGGAAATTATAAATACAACAGTTGAAGCAATCCTAAAAAGAGAGGCAAAGAAAAAAATCTATCCAGAAAAACTATTAAAAATGACAAATACCTTGACGAGGAGATTGGGAATAGCAGGTGCAACGTTAGAAGATTCTAAGATCAAAACCATAACATCAGTGTATTTGGAGGATGAAATCAGGACAAGCATACGTACTACTCCCGAAATTCTTCCGTTAGAGGAGAGCATAATGATTCCCGGGAGTGTTGCGACCAGATTACGCAATAGTGATATTGATGGTCATGAGATACAGACAGAAACGCCGTTTAAGCCAAAGGATGTTGATGAAATAAGTACAAAAAACAAAATACAAGAAACAAAAGAGGCTGAATGCAAAGCAGAACAGGAAGCAAAAATAGCTAAACGCAAGGCAGAACAGCGTGCTCCAAAATGCGAGGGGAAATGCAGAGGGAAAGCTGATGATACAATCACCAAACTAGGAAAGTGCGATAAAAAATTCCTTGACAAAATGGAGTTAGACGTAGAAAAGGCAGCAAGACGTAATGCGAATGAAAAATGTCTAAGCAAAGGTACCCGCGATTGCTTTTGTGTTGGTGGTAAATACACAACAAGAAAAAAATGGTGCATCGAAGTAGGAGGTAAAAGTACCTATCACGTAAAAGTGCGATATAATGACGGCACATGCAAGCCAATAGCGTAGTGAAAAACACAAGAATTTTTATGTCTCATTGTGATTGATTTAAAGAAGGCAGTCAAGACAGGGATAAGTCTCCCCTTGACCGTATAAGATACAGGTATAGGGTCACATCTTGTACAGGTTGTCCGAGAATAGGTTTCTTAACAGATTCATGAGTCATCAGCCCTTTAATATCTACACCAAAATTCTCTGGTTTTGTATTCTCGAACAACCTGTACACATGAGAACTGGATGAAACGGTGGATATCTTAGCAGCACACACAGGATGGTTGACCTTAAAACCACAGACAATACCGACAAAAGTCTGGTTTGTTATAATTCCTCTTGTACACTATTCACATATCAAACGTAATTAGGTGGTGAAACTGGGCCATAAAAAACTTGCTTGATAGTCTGGTGAGAGTACAATACGTTTCGACCGCATAGTGCTCTTGGATGCTTGCCACCTGCTCCAGAGACCGTTGAAGTCAAACAGACAGTTTACGCTACGCTTCAACTGTCTGTTTGAACACAAACTCTAACTTTAAAGGTGGTACAAATAACGGGGGCAGGTCAACTGAGATATTTGAGTATATGAGAAGTGCGTTGATTAATGCGAAGGAGAGGGAGATAGAGGAAGAATTGGAAGAGGGCGAGAAGGAAGGGAAGGGGTTGTAGCAAGCATACTTTTGGTAGATTTTACTGTTGATATTTAAGAAATATTATCTATGCTTGACATAAGAATATATGAAATTTAATATGCTTGCATATAGTTATAATTCTTAAATAATCTGTTAATTCTTAGATGTAATAAATCCTGAAGGAGATAAAAATGGCTGGAAATATTATAGCTCATTTAACTACAGATGTAGAAATTAAAGGCACAATTAAGTTTGACAATGTGCTGAAAGTTGACGGAAAATTTGAAGGTGAAATGATAACAAGCGGTGGCGAGCTAATAGTTGGGAAGACGGGTACAGTCAAGGCAAGTGCCAAAGTAAAAAATGCGTCTATTGAAGGTAGATTAGAGGGAGACATAGTAGCGACTGAAAAAGTAGAACTTAAGCATAAGGCACAGCTTTTAGGTGACTTGCAGGCAAGGACATTGGTTATTGAAGAAGGCGTTATCTTTAATGGACAATGTAATGTAAATCCGGACGGAACAAAATTTAAGAAGCAGAATATTGAGAAACTAAAAACGTAGAGAATGGTGTGATATCCTTCTCTCCCAGAAACAAGAAGTAAAAGATTTATTATGGCAAAAGTAGGCTGTTAATTCTTTCTGGGATTAATAGTGTTGTTCCTTGCAAAAATCTATCTCAAATATTTTTCCTGAACACTCGTTATTTGCTTCCCCTCTCTCTTATTATATATCCATAAAATTCATACTCTAAAATCCAAGAGAAATTAAGAAAACGATCCCGTGCTGCAAATTATTATTAAAATTAGTATGAGATGAATATTTGCGATGGACAGGTATGTGCCCGATGCTCGACTCATCATATACTATACATCCCACTCACAGCCTGAACACGATAAAAGGGATTATAAAAACCATGGGGTTGGGTGAAATAAGTGATATAGTACATATTACAATAACTTGAGAATGCTTCCGTAGTAAATTTAATGTTGGAATTTGCTTGACCGTAGATGCTAAATAACTAAAATTTCATATA
>CAXMPV010000237.1:0-2874 GCA_964195175.1 uncultured Thermodesulfobacteriota bacterium
TGGGCGTACATATGATAGGCCATGAAGTTGGAGAATTGATAGGCGGCTTGTCACTTGCCATGAACCTGGAGGCAACAAACCTGGAGGTCAGCGCCAACATCTTCCCGCACCCAACCATTTCAGAAGTATTCCATATGATTGAAGGCAAGGCGATCCATATATAGAAGGATAAGGAATGCACTCATCTCTTATCTATACCGCTTCTTTTTCTCTAACACTACGCCAACAATTCTATACTCAATGTCTTTACTAAAGAGATGTCACCAGCTTCATTAATGAATTTATGATAATTAAGCAAATCCTTGTGATATGATTTAATTTACATTATTTGCGTACGTCAATTCCCATATCATATTACCTTAAAAGAAAAGTATCTTATATAACCTATTTAATACATGTGCCTTAAGATATTATCCCTCTAACGGGATTAGATTGAGAAAGGAAATTTTTTTAGGGCAAATAATGTTACAAAAATTAACATAATATCTCATAATATTCCATTTTTAATTAAAGTCCTTATACCATAAAAGATCAGGTGTATTTGCTTTCCTTTACAATATTTAACAATAATTGATAGCGAAATTGGTTTTTTTTGAAGTTTTTGAGGAATCTCAAAAAATGTCATGGGTAGTGTTAGACAGTCCGGACAGATATTGAGGCAGAATCACAGAGTAGCGGTAGGAGGATGGTGTATAAAAAAACCTTTTATTATGATTTGTTTATGTTAAAGTAACACATTAACACTATACTAAAAAAATGTTATCGTTAAATACCGCTGTTCGCGGGTTCATTGTATATTAATTCTTCCAAGCACTTATGAAAGATCATAACTCAGTCAAGCTACAGGAAGGTGAAGGACAGACTCCCTCTGCGCCTGAAGGTGTGGAAGATACCGGACTGGACTTCGGCTTTCTTGCAGACCTAACCCTGAAAATCGCTTATATCGATACTGACTGTACGACTGAACGGGTGGCGGAAAAACTCAAATTACCCAAGACAATTGCAGAAACCCTCCTCCAGTACCTATACCGTGAAAAATTAGTCGAAATTCGCCCTCAGACCGAGTTGGGGAACAAACGCTATACCATGCTTGGCCATGGTTGGGAACGCGCGCATAGACTCCTGGACGTCAGCGGCTATATTGGCCCCGCACCGGTTTCTCTGAACGCATATACCAGCATGATCCAGATGCATAGAATGTATGAAAAGGCTGTCATACCAGAGGTTGTCCATGCTGCACTGGCCGATTTTGTCCTTTCCGAAAATACCATTCAAACACTTGGACTGGTTGCCAGTTCTCGTCGCAGTCTCTTTATGTCTGGGCCCGCAGGCAACGGGAAAACTGCCATTTCTCAAGCCCTGCATTCTTCCAGGAAGGGCGATATCTGGATTCCTTATGCCATTGAGGTGGACGGACAAGTCATCAAGGTATTTGACATACACAACCACGAACCGGTTCCTCCTCCCGCTTCTGTTAGCTACGATCAACGGTGGGTGAAAATCAAACGCCCTCTGGTCATCGTTGGCGGGGAACTCACGATTGAAACTATGGATCTGATCTACAATAAAGATGTACGATACTACGAGGCACCGTTTCAGATGAAATCCAATGGGGGTACGTTGATCATCGATGATTTCGGCAGACAACGGGTAGATCCGCATGATCTCCTCAACCGATGGATCATTCCACTCGAAAGCCACATTGACTATTTAACTCTACACACGGGCAAAAAAATCCAGATTCCATTCGAGCAAATGTTGATTTTTGCTACTAATTTGGATCCAGCCAGTCTCGTAGACGCCGCTTTTTTACGGCGGATGGGCTACCGTCTCCAGGTCGAACCACCAAAACCTGAGATCTACAAATTGATCTTCCAGCGTTATGCGGATTCTCGTGGCCTCAGTTACGATGCCAAGTTGCTCGATGTGCTCTTGAAGCGTTATGAAGATGAACAGCGTCAGATGAGTGGTTGTGATCCGCGCAACCTCATCGACCGATGTCTCGATTTCGCTTGGTATAACAATCAAGAAGCGTTTCTATCTCCAGCCATACTTGAAATTGCCTGGTCTAATTACTTCGGCTCTAAAGTCGATTGAAAACTTCTGAGCAAATATGAATTCCTTTCAAACGTACAACCACTCTTTTTCTATTAATCACTACGTGCTTGATTCCTGTTTATTTATCAATGAGAGCATGAAATAGATTATTTTATTTCAGCCACCGCACATTTACGGCTCGTCTGTAATATTAAACATGAACGAAAACTGCCCTGCTTCTAATTGTGGAAATTGTATTCATATTTTAGAATCAAATCAAATAGAATAGAATGCAAGTTTACCATTTCTACTTAAATTGAGCAATTTGTACCTGTCCGTACCGAAAACAATGTTATTGAATTAAGAGATTTGATTTTCACATGTTAAAAGCAAATCTCCCTTTTTGTGTGTGATGGTTGGATATGATAAGCCATAAGAAAATATCAACCATTTACTAATCTCTCTCTGGAAATCTTTAAGTAACTATGTATTTTCTGTTTTACAGAATTTACGTCTATGCTTTAATATGTTTCTTGCCACTTTCGGATCAAAGCCTAACTCTTTAAAATACGTATCATAGCGTTCTCTTTGACATTCATAGGTAAGATTATAGCAATGTCTGCAACCGAAATATTCTTTCCCACCTAAATAGAGAACTCCCACTCGACGACCACACACATTCCCATTACTAACTAAAGGACAAATAAACCACCATCTATACCCACCGAAGTTGCAGGGAGTTGATACAAGTCTGACCTTATAATAAAGCTCTGATTTCTTGCCAGTATCATTATCAGTTTGCGTATATTGAAACCTGACGTGTTCATC
Organism: uncultured Thermodesulfobacteriota bacterium; assembly: GCA_964195175.1. Lineage (GTDB taxonomy): Bacteria > Planctomycetota > Brocadiia > Brocadiales > Scalinduaceae > Scalindua. The sequence continues at coordinate 2,866 of CAXMPV010000237.1, forward strand.
ATTTTCAAG
>CAXMPV010000238.1:0-2868 GCA_964195175.1 uncultured Thermodesulfobacteriota bacterium
ATATGTGAATTCTCTATTTGCTGATGACCATAACTTTGCGCAATTAATTGCGCTTGTTGTATGGCTTCCTGCGATTTTATTGTAAATTTATTTAAGTTCATATCATTTTTTGTTTTTCTTTGTTGCGGTTCTACTGACATACAGCCTTACTACCTTACTTTTTATTCAACAACATCTTCCTCTACTTACCAGCAAGGCTTTTAAGTTTTGTAAGAAGTGTTTAAATTTAAATAAATTAATTTTTGTTATTTCAGTTGCTCTAACCGGATTCCGGAGACAGAATGAGAAACTCAACTCTCCTGTTCTGCACCTTACCAGCCTTATTTTTGTTAGATGCTATCGGCCTGTTTGAACCATAACCCGCTATGTGAATCCTGTTTTCCTCTACATGTCCTTTATTTACAAGATAATGCAGAACACTTAACGCCCTTCCGGCTGATAAATGATGATTTGATTCCCATAAATACTTTGATTTTACTATAGGATCATTATCTGTATGCCCGTCAACCCTTACACTAGCTGAAGGGTGAGACATAAGATGTTTAGCAATTTTTTCCAGAGCGACTTCGCCTTTAGTCTTTAACTTGGCCAGACCGGAACCAAACAAAATCGTCTCCGGAAGCTGAACCATAGGGCCCTCTGCTGTATCTCTAACAACGGCACCACCTCCGATAGAACTGGCAAGTCTCTCCAATTCTGCACGAAGTCTCTCCTTTACGTCCTCATCTGACTTTGCACGATCCTCATATACCCTATTAACCTTGTTAGCAGCGCCTAACTCTATCCTCAATTTCTCAAGATCCGTCATCTGATCACGAATCGTAATTGCCTGACGATTGTTAAGTTTTTCCAATTCAGTACAACCCTGTACCAGGATAGCTGTTAGAGCTAAAATCACGAGTCCAAAACGTCCCATATTTCTCTTCATGTTCTGCTTTCCCTCCACTACTTTCTAACAAGGATTTAGCAAATATTGCTAAAATTCAAAAAACAAATATAACACGAGCTAAAACCCTTTGCAAGCAATTTTTGACCACTTTCAGCTCTTATACGTTTTTTCAGGATCAAAGATTTTTTCTTCGTTTATTTCTATGCTATTCGTCTTATTATTGTACTTTCTGTAATAACAGGACATATAACCTGCGTGACATGCAGCGACATTCTGTTTAACCTTAATAACTAATGATTTGCCCTCGCAATCAAAGTAGACCTCCTCTACCAACTGTGTATGGCCTGAAGTTTCACCTTTAATCATTAATCTGTTTTGCGAACGGCGAAATACGTGTACTTTGCCAGTTTCCACCGTCTTTTCCAGGGCATCCTTATTCATAAAACAGAGAGTTAAAACCCTGTTATCAGCTACGTTTACTATTACAGCCGGTATCAGGCCTTTGTCATCAAATTTAACGTTGTCTAATAGTTGCATCTCAACTCCCAATTAAAGTTTTCTTTCCATATTTCGATCCAATCTTTTTAATTTCTCTGCAAATACCTGCTGCGGTTTGTTCAGGGCTATCTGAGAGAAGAATAGCGGATATTACAGCAATGCCATCGGCACCATTTTCAATTACACTGCTTACATTGCTTTCGTTGATACCACCCAAAGCGATAACAGGAATATTAATCTGCTCCTTTACTCTTCCTATTGCACCAACCCCCAACGGTTTTATGAAATAATCTTTGTTTACGGTATCAAAAACCGGACTAATGGAGACATAATCTGCCCCGCTACTTTCTGCTCTCTCCGCCTCTTTAAGGCTATGCGCCGAGAAACCAATTATTTTATCCCGTCCAATCATCCTCCGAACCATATCTATTTCCAGAGATTGCCAACCAAGATGAACTCCATCTGCATCAACTGCAGTTGCAATATCAACCCTATCATTAATTATCAGGTTTGCACCTTTTCTCTCTGTTATTCCACGAATCTCTTTTGCCAGACTATACAAATCACCGGTACTCAGATTTTTTTCCCTTAACTGTACAGTCCCAACGCCGCCTTCAATCGCATGCTCTATTATGTCAGTAAGTTTCTTCCCACAAACTTTCCTGTCCGTTATCAGAATAAGATCCAATCCCCTGGTTGAAGCACTCATAGTTCTCACACCTTGAATTCTGTATTAACTCCAAGCAGTTTTTTGTACTTTCTCAGTATAGGCCTGGCAACCTCAGAGATATACTCAGTCACTTGCTTAGGAGCTCTGCCAATAAAGTTTTTCGGCTTTAATATATCATCCAACCTGTCTTTAATTATTACAAAATCCTCATCCTTTTTAACTCGCTCAATGAAATCATTATCCGCACCCTCTTCTTTGATAAGAGTAATAGTCTCCATAGAATATTTACGTATTTTCTCATGAAGATTCTGCCTGTTTCCACCGGCTTTAACAGCTTCCATCAATATGCTTTCTGAAGCTAAAAACGGCAACTCTTCATTAACGCGTTTCGCAATCACTTTCGGATACACACTTAAATCTCTGACAACGCCAAGAACGATGTCAAGCATTGCATCCGTTGCAACAAACATTTCCGGCAGTACAAGCCGCCTGTTTGCTGAATCATCCAGCGTTCTCTCAAACCACTGAACGCTGCTCGTAAAATCGGTATTCAACCCATTACAGATTATGTAACGGGCTAGAGACGCTACTCTTTCAGAGCGCATAGAGTTTCGTTTATACGGCATGGCAGAAGAACCTATCTGCTTCTTCCCAAAGGGCTCTTCAATCTCTTTCAAATTATGTAGCAGCCTTAGATCATTTGTAAACTTGTGTGCAGATTGAGCGATACCGGACATAACATCTGAAATCTGGCTGTCGAGTTTTCGAGTATAGACCTGGCCGGCGACAGGAAGGATTTTATCGAATCCCA
>CAXMPV010000239.1:0-2848 GCA_964195175.1 uncultured Thermodesulfobacteriota bacterium
CACTACAGAACCCTTAAGCTGGGCCATACTGAAACCTTTCTCAGAATACGATGTTGACATCGTTACCGCAGAGGGACAATCTTTTGGAAATCCAATGAACTTTGGCGGCCCCGGGCTCGGTATCATTGCTACAAAACAGGATTATGTCAGGCAGATTCCGGGAAGGCTCTCAGGAGAGACTGTTGACTTACACGGCAACAGAGGCTTTGCCTTAACACTCTGCACAAGGGAGCAACATATAAGGAGAGAGAGAGCTACGAGTAATATCTGTACGAACGAAGGGCTTTGCGCGCTTGCAGCAGCCGTGTACCTTGTTACTTACGGAAGGAATCTGGGTAGACTGGCGCAACTGAATAATCAACTGGCCGTTTATTTCTCCGGCAAGTTGAGTAAGATTGATGGTGTTGATCTGGTTTTTGACAAACCTTTCTTTAACGAATTTGTTGTAAGGATCCGCAAGGATTTACTGTCAAAACTATCTGACATAGAGATTGGTATCTCTTTAGAAAAATATTATCCGGATCTTCGAGACTGTTATCTGGTCTGCTGTACCGAGATGACACCGAAAGAAGATATAGACAGGGTTATAGATGAAATTACTCAATGAAAAATCAAAACAGGGAAGTAGTTCTTTCAATGTCAGTTTATTAGACGTACATACAAACATTCCGGATGATTTACAGAGAACTGATCTGAATCTGCCTGAACTCCCTGAAGTTGAAGTTGTCAGACACTACACAACTCTATCCAAATCTAATTTTGGAGTGGACAACGGGCCCTATCCTTTAGGCAGCTGTACAATGAAGTACAATCCAAAAATAAATGAGATAGCAGCAAAAATCCCTGAATTTAATATACATCCCTTATCACAACACAACGAAGGCGCACTGGAGATAATATATCAGTTACAGCAATATCTTTGTGAGATTACCGGGATGCATGCCTTCTCAACACAACCTGCTGCCGGCGCACACGGTGAATCAACTGGAATAATGATAATGAGGGCGTGGTTTGAAAAGAGGGGTGAAAAGCGCACAAAGGTCATCATCCCCGACTCTGCCCATGGAACTAATCCCGCGTCTGTTTCACTGAGCGGGTTTGAGCCGCTGCAGGTTAAGTCAAGTCTGTCCGGAGGAATTGACCTTGAAGATTTACGGCAAAAGATGGGCGAAGATGTTGTAGGCATCATGATAACAAATCCTAATACATTAGGAATATTTGATGAAAACATACTAGAAATCACAAAAACAGTTCATGACAATGGTGGACTCTGCTATCTCGATGGCGCAAATATGAATGCAATGCTGGGAATAGTCAAACCTGCAGACTTTGGAATAGACATAATGCACCTCAATCTGCATAAAACATTTTCAACACCCCATGGAGGTGGAGGTCCCGGCTCCGGTCCTGTTGGTGTTACTGAAGCGTTGGAACCGTTTCTACCAAATCCCAGAATTATTAAGAAAAATGATAAACTTGATTTTGAGCAAACAGAAGAGTCTATTGGCAGAATACATTCATTCTACGGAAATTTCAGTATTCTTCTCAGGGCTTATTCCTACATCAGGGCTATTGGATCATCCGGACTGAGAAGCGTTGCTGAAAATGCTGTCCTGAACGCAAATTATATGAAAGAAAAATTGAAGGGACATTATCATCTGCCATATGACCGGATATGCCAACATGAATTTGTGATCGATGACAGCTTGATCCCTAACGGTATAACTACAAATGACATTGCCAAGCGTCTAATGGATTTTGGTTTTCATCCACCAACAATCTATTTTCCCTTAATTGTCAAAGGCGCTATGATGATTGAACCTACCGAAACCGAAACAAAAGAGAATCTGGATGCATTCATAGATGCAATGAAAGCAATCAAGGAAGAGGCTGAAAGCGATCCTGAGAAACTGAAAAAGGCGCCACTGAATGCACCAATTGGAAGGCTGGACATTGTACGTGCCGCAAGAAAACCGAAACTGACATGGCACTACACGTAAAACATAGACGTCATCCGGACTGGCTTAGAGTCAAAATCCCTTCAGGTGTTACCTATAATCGAATCAGGACTACCCTGACAGAGAATAGGATAAACACTGTATGTGAAAAAGCAAAGTGCCCGAACATTGCAGAGTGCTACGGAAGAGGAACCGCAACATTCCTGATAATGGGAGACGTCTGCACCAGGAAGTGCCTCTATTGTAATATCCGTAGTGGAATCCCGGCAGTTCTGGATATACAGGAACCCGGCAAGATCGCAGATATGGTTAACAGATTGAATCTAAATTATGCGGTGATAACATCTGTCACGAGAGATGATTTACCAGACTTTGGAGCAGATCATTTTTATAATACGGTAATTGAGATTCGGAAACTCAGGCCTGAATGTAAGGTCGAGATACTGACACCTGAATTCAATGGAAATTTAAGACTGTTAGAACGTGTCCTCGATTCAGCACCCTACATCTACAATCACAATATCGAGACAGTACGAGATCTCTTCCCCCATGTACGACCGGGAGGCAGTTACGATCTCTCTTTAAAAGTATTGGAACATGCAGGGAATTACCTGCCAAACATTAAATCCGGTTTAATGATCGGACTGGGCGAAACAAAAAATCAGATACGGAAAACACTGCACGATTTAAGGAGAGCAGGAGTTGCAATCCTGACTATCGGCCAGTACCTTCAGCCGGGAACAGGTCTATCAGAAGTAAAAAAATATTACACTATCCCGGAATTTGATGAGCTAAAAGAAGACGCACTAGAGATGGGATTCTCACGCGTTTTCTCAGGACCACTGGTGAGAAGCAGCTATCATGCGGAGAGAATAATTTTATAATAGTTC
>CAXMPV010000240.1:0-2847 GCA_964195175.1 uncultured Thermodesulfobacteriota bacterium
CACCTCCTCGTTTTGCAATGTTTTACTAATTTGTGGCAGCCCTATCATACCAACAAATTCCCCATTTTTGTTCAGTACCGGAAAGGCATCTGCATTAGTTGTGCGCATCATTCGCATGATTTCATGGAAGGAGGTTTCCATCTGTATGGTTATACAATTAGTAACTATAACATCAGCAACAGTTAATTTCTTAAGGACTGTCCTGTCTTTACCAATTTCCAGTGATTCCCCTCTTCTTACAAGTTTCATTGTATAGATGGAAGCACTTTCGATTTTCTTAGCCACTATATTACTGATTACACAGCTAATCATAATGGGCAGTATGATTTCATAGTTACCGGTCATCTCGACCAGTATGAGTATTGCCTGGATGGGTGCGTGGGTTGTTCCTGCAACGACAGCAGACATCCCAACCAGTGCATATGCCCCGGGAGACGCTATATCAAAAAAAGGAATCCCCTGAACACAAATCCCAAATAGTCCTCCTAACGCAGCTCCCATAAACAGAGAAGGAGCAAAGACTCCTCCGGAGCCTCCAGCGCCAATTGTTACCGACGTCATAACAATTTTGAGCATACAGAAAAGAGACAGCATGACAATACCGTATTGACCGGGATTGTTTAGTATTGCTTCAATAACCCCATACCCTACTCCATGTATTTCAGAATAGTCCATACCCACAAGCCCCAGTAATAACCCTCCCACTGCAGCCTTTAATAACCAATGGATCTTTATTGCGTCAAAAATATCTTCTGTTTTATATAGGACCTTAACAAATACCACTGCCACCAGGCCAGCTAATAGACCAAGCACGCAATACAAACCCAACTCTCCATAGCTGGCCAGTTCGTAATGAGACACGGTAAATGCAGGGCTATTTCCATAATATGCCCTTGAAACGGAAGCTGCTACTAAGGAGGATATAAGTATGGGAGAAACGCTGGTTATCCTGATATCTCTCAGGATAACTTCAGATGCAAATAAAGTACCAGCTATAGGTGCATTGAATGTTGCTGAAATGCCGGCAGCAGCGCCACACCCGACAAGCACGGTTACCGCCGAACCAGACACTTTGAAGAATTGCCCCAAAGCGGATCCAATAGCAGACCCAATATGAACGATCGGCCCTTCCCGGCCAACCGAACCTCCCGAACCTATGCAGATTGCCGATACAAACATCTTTACTATTACAATGCGTGGTCTGATTATGCCTCCTTTTCTGGCGACAGCAGACATAACCTCCGGAACGCCATGCCCTTTTGCTTCTTTTGCGAAGACGTTTGTTATAAAAGCAGCCAGCATGAGCCCGATAATTGATATCAAGGACATATAAACAAATTGCATTCCCGTGAACGCGTCAATGTCTATACTATGTTGAAGAGAGAATATTTTACTTATATGTAATACTAAATAATGTATCCCGATGGAAATATATCCACACAGAATCCTCAACGCTGCCGTCACGTAAATTATTAAAAATCGAAATGCAATAGCAAAATATCCACCTGCAAGCCCTACCAGCGCCGCCAGAATGAGTATAAATGTATCATCGAAAATCTTAAATTTCCTGGCAGCCTCAATTATCTTTAAGCTGACCTTGTTTACGTTTATCATATTCTATAATCTTTATTTATACAAATCAGGACGCAGATCTACGCAGATACTCATTTTCTTGTATTATCAAACGCTTTGCGTTTAAAGTTTGGTTTAGGGCCATAATTAAGTAATAATCCAACTTGTATATTAGTTGCTTTTAGATAATTTAACAATTGAGCCTCGTGTTCTTCTGCTATATTCTTAGCCGCTTTGATCTCCAAAATTATTTTATCAGAAATCAAAATATCTGCGAAGTATTCACCCACAATTTCACCTTCATACAACACTTTTATTGCAGATTGAGAAACTGCGGAAATATTTTCTTTCTTAAATTCAATCATCATTGCATTCTCATAAATTTTTTCGAGAAAACCGTAGCCAAGTTTATTATACACCCTGTAATAAATCTCTATTATTTTCTCCGTTAGTTCTACGAATTTAAAATCCTGATAATCTGCGTCCATCTGCGTCCCCTAAAACAATCATTTAAATATAGAGAATAATTTCTTAAATGTTCCATTCCTGATATTTAAAAGAAGTCTTTCGAGATTATTCCCCAGCTTCTCTTCATTAGAGGCCTTTAACGTTATCCTGATTTCATCTCCTTCAAAATATTTGGAGTGATTGATTCGAACATCATTATCCAGTCTCAGCTCCCTGCATGATTTGTCAAACTCGTCCTCTTTCATGCTGATAGAAGGATAACGCATATACTTTATTAATCTATATATCTTCTCCCCTTTTTGCCTTTTATTAGATTTACTATCTGACAGAATCTGATCGATTTCACTTGACGACAGTAATTCCTCAATTTCTAACTGTTTTATCAGCTTAAGGTCGAGAAGATTCCTTATTGTTTCTTTTGCTTCATTTGTGTTAGTGATTGATTCTCTAAAGAGAAATCTATAGACAATGTTTCTATCTTCAGCGTCAAGTGAAATGAGAAGAAAGGCTCTTTCAAATTCAAGTTCACTTCTGGCTACAGATTGCTTTATTTCACAATCCAACCCTAACACTGAAAGGTATTTGTCTATTATGTTCTTATTTGGAGGTATTTCAAGAAGTGGGGCAATTTCAGCAATCAGTCTATCGTAGGAATATCCTATATCCAGAAATTTTTTCAAAACAATTCCCTTTTCTATTTCATTGAATCCTTTCGAAGACAAATTATCATGCAGAACTAACAACAATACCTCCTCGTCGTTAACCCCATCTATGACCTTAGCATCATATCTCACCTGTCCTAATTTT
>CAXMPV010000241.1:0-2834 GCA_964195175.1 uncultured Thermodesulfobacteriota bacterium
GACCACTATAGTGTGTATTTGCCATCAGAGTATCTGTTTACTAATTCTTTTCACGCACCTTATAATTAAATTACCTATTTAGTGTATATACATGTGTTAATATTAAAAAATCAGACCAAATCTGATGTTGCACCTGCAGTTCTCTTAAGATCAGCTATCATCCGATCTAAACGTTCTGATCCTAACGCTTGTCTTGTTTTGTTCTGCGCATCGATCCAATAAGGAATAGACTCCTCTAATTTTCTTATACCTTTACTAGTCAGACTTACTTCACGTGACCGTTGGTCATCTTTTACACATACTACAATAAGCAACCCTTCTCTCTCTAATGGCTTTAAATTGCGTGTTAACGTCGTTCTATCCAGGACCAATTCCTTTGCCATTCGAGAGATTGTAACTGGACCCATCGCCCTTGTAGCGGCTAATAAGGTAAATTGTGTTGGCAGCGTACCGCTAGGCCTCATGATCTCCTCATATAGTTGCGTAACTGCTCTGGATGCCTTGCGTAAATTAAACACTGTACAAACCTTTCCAATTTCATCGCAATGATTCAGATCAAACCTGGCATTAAGTTTAGTCATCATTTGTCTCCTTATAGGTGTATATACACTAGTTATATGGAATAATATATATACCATTACCTTCTGTCAATACTTTTACTAAAAAAACGGCGGCGGGAATCGAATTGAGGCCTGTAACCCTCACCACGGGCTGATCTACATTTTTTCTATTTTCAATGTACCAACAAATGTACCAGCAGATTTATTAGCTTTGATTGGATGCTATTGGATTGCTATAGACGCAACTGTCCGCTTTTGGCACAAAGCTAACATTAACTACTCTAGTTTCTAATTATTTTATTAACTATATATTTCGCCTGTATATAGTGGATAAAAAGATGAAAACCAAACATACAATGCCATTGATGTGCAGTAAATGCTCCGAAAAGCGGGTGAAGTTTTGTAGGACTGTCATGAAGATTCCGAAAATCAGAAACAGCCTTTATGTGTTCGGTTACTGAATTATGAAAAGATTCTATCTGCTCAGCCCCCGGACTTTCAGAAGGCATTACATCTTTTTTCATATCTATTGCCCCAGCCCCCTGGGGTTCTTCATCACGGACCAGACTTTCAATAATGGATGTAAAACTACGGTTCACAATCGTGTTATGTTCAAGTATCTTGAATAATGACCAGTCTCGCATATCTTTATCAATTCCCGGCAATAATCGGGGAACACGAACAGTCAATATTCCACTCTCAGCATCAATCATTGTTGCAAGTACAAGATAACGGTCACACAATTTCTGAATCTGTGTTGATGCCTGATCCCGACTTGTCAGAACAAATAAAATCCGGAGTACTATCCCTAAAAGTAAATAACGCATATCTTTATCCTGTCATAGTCTCTTTTTTATATAACATTAACAATCCACACAAACTTTGTTGACAACATTTCGTACATAGATCATTGCAATAATTGCGGCAATCCACACAATTGCAAAAACACTCCACCAGACTCCCGTTACACCTACAGCAACTACTGTAGTAACAAACCAGAGCGCAGGGAAAGGTAAAACGATTTGTCGTAAAACTCCCATGAGAAGAGGAAAGAGCGGGCGTTTAAGGCCACGAAAAACAGAGTCAGTTACAAATAGTATTCCATAAGCCCAGGTAATAAGTGCAGCTACTGAAAGATATCCGACACCTGAATTAATTACAGCTATATCATCAGTGAAAATATCTATTACATACCCGGAACAAATGAATATGAATGCAGCCGCAAAAGTACTTATGTATAAAGAATAACGCATTGCAACCTGGATTATCTCCCTGACGCGGTCATATCTTTTTGCTCCGTTGTTCTGACCAATAAGCGTCAGTACGGCAATATTTATTCCGATGCCAGGAATCAGAACAATCTGCTCAATACGCATCCCTACTCCATACCCAGCCACAGTACTTTCACCAAAGGTGCTGACAAAGTACGTAATAATAAACGCGCCAACTGAGATGGTCATCAAAGAAAGACTTGCAGGGAATCCTTGCCCGGCAATATCAAGATACGTTTTCATATCGGGTGAATATTGTCCCCTGGATTCCTTTATAACTAATCCTGTTTCACGCACTTTAAACCATAAATACAATGCACCAAGTGCATTGGTAGCAATAGTTGCAATTGCAATACCTGAAATACCCAATACAGGAAGACCAAACCAACCAAATGCGAGCATCGGACTGAGTAAGCTGTTGGTAAAAAAACCGGCTATGAGAACATTACGATATGATTTTGTATCTCCAACCGCATTCAGTATCGCATTAAACATAAAAATTATCGTAATAAAGATCGACCCCCAGAAAATTGTTACAAGGTAATTACTTGCTGTGTTCAGGTACTCTCCTTTGGCACCAAGAAGTGTAAGAAGATAGGGCACAAACAAAATACCAAGAACTGAGATCATAACGCCAAGCAAAATTCCGAAACCGATTGTCTGTTTTGCATAACGTTTGGCGGTACTTATATCATTACTACCCAATGCATTTGCAATAAGTGCAGTTGCCCCGGAGCCGACTCCCATACTCAGAGCAATAAGTGCAAAAAATATAGGGTAGGAGATAGAAAGAGAAGCGAGCGCCTGCGTTGAAAGATAGCCTGCAACAAATGTATCAACTACGTTATACATTGTATTAAAGAAAAGCCCGACACTTGAAGGAATAGCAAGTGAAAGAAGAACTTTAGGGACCGGGTCGGTAGTAAGACCACTATAGTGTGTATTTGCCATCAGAGTATCTGTTTACTAATTCTTTTCACGCACCTTATAATTAAATTACCTA
>CAXMPV010000242.1:0-2831 GCA_964195175.1 uncultured Thermodesulfobacteriota bacterium
TACGAATACTCAAGAAGGATACAAATATTATTTAAAAAATCTTAACAGGTTTTTTGGCAATCCGGGGTTGCTGTCTATAACACCTAAGATTGTAGCAAAATATAAATTGTATCGTAGAGAAAACGGAGCAAGCCCTTCAACAGTTAATCGTGAGCTATATATGCTTTCAAAGGCTTTCAATCTGGCAGTCAGAGAGTGGGAGTGGCTTAAGGATAATCCTGTTTCCAGAGTACAAAAAGAACGGGAAAACAATGAAGTTGACAGGTGGCTGACAGAGGATGAAGAGAGAAGGCTTCTTGGAAATAGTCCTGACTGGTTACGTAAGATAATAGTTTTTGCATTGAATACCGGTTTACGACAGGATGAATTGTTATCTCTTGAGTGGAGCCGTGTAAATCTGCTGCGTAAGACTATTCTTATACAAAAGACTAAGAATAATAAGCCCAACACTCTACCGTTGAACAGCATAGCATTGAATGTCCTTATGCAAAAGCATGAAGGTAAGGTGAGAAGCCTTAAGAATGATCTTGTGTTTAGTAGTCAGGTAGGCACAAAGATTGGCAAGCGTAACCTGATAAGGGCATTTGCCCAGGCATTAGAGAAAGCGGAGATTAAGGACTTTACATATCATTGTCTTCGTCACACTTTTGCCACAAGATTAGCCCAGAATGGTGTAGATATTTACAAAATAGCGAAGCTCTTAAATCATAAAGATCTGAAGAATACGCAGCGCTATTCGCACCATTGTCCGGAAAGTTTAATGGTTGGTGTTCAGGTTTTGGAAAAGTTTGACTACAATTTGACTACAATGGCTCAAAATGGTGGTTAAAAACGTTACTCATATTGTCATAAGTCTTTGTTTGATAATATGGGCGATACTGGACTCGAACCAGTGACCCCTTGCTTGTCGAGCAAGTGCTCTAGCCAACTGAGCTAATCGCCCATGATTTTCTTCTAAATCTCCCGTCAGCAGCATATTTCCAGTATTTTACTGTTTTTTTATCTTAGCAAAGACAGTGATGGTGTCAAGCAAATTCAAAAGTGATTAAGCAATCGGTATTCATACTTAAAAAAACTCAGAATTCTCCTAAAGAATATGTTCATAATACCGATAATATTGGAACATAAGGATTAGCAATGGCGATATGCTAATGGCATATTACATTAAAAATTGTCACTCTTAATTGGGTATAGATACTAAAAATGGAAGATATTGATCAGGCAGAATACATAAAACTTTTTGAGTCTATTAAATCACATTTGCCCAACTGTAACAGGCAACTGCTATATGTAAGCAATCATCATTTAGATCATTGCATATAAAACACTACTTAATAATGTTCTATATAATATATGTATAATCGAAACTACAATACCATTCAATAGGTTTTTATTGTATGTCATTTGTGTGAAAGCAGTTAAAGCACTAACAAGTATCAATATAATTTTTGTTATTGATTTTAACTGTGACCTATTTTAACCAGGCATTCAATCTTTGGGCTAAATGTGTTTCATTATGATGATGAGAACAGAGGTTACCGGAGTTTAATTATTATAAAAAGGCGGGAAAATAGAAATGTAATTATGGATTTAGGAAAGTATGAGTAAAATGCTGGTTCGGCTTTGCCCGTCACGGTCAGTACCGGCACTAGCAAGCGGCATGTCTTTCTGGCTGCTGGCACGGAATGGAATTTTTAGTTCAATCTACCGGCCCGAATGTGTAACACAGGCAGGTAAGATTGAACCAGTAAAGTGTTGAGATTGCAATAAAGCTGCTACCTAGTCATGATATTGTTTGTGGCTAGGAAGCTTCCAAACGTTTTTCCAGGGCATTTATCTCATCTTTAAGCCCTTCAGGCAGTCTATCACCAAATTTTGCCAGATGCTCCCTTATTAGAGGTACCTGTTTCTTCCACTCTTCCGGATCCACCTTTAAGAGTTCTTCTAAACCACTCTCTGAGATATCCAAACCGTCAAGATCGAGTGCATCCTTAGTTGGAACCAATCCAATTGGTGTCTCTTCCGCTTTTCCACCACCACAGACTCTTTCAATTACCCATTTCAAGACACGGCAGTTTTCGCCATAACCCGGCCATAGGAACTTGCCGTCTTCGTCCTTACGGAACCAGTTAACATAGAAAATTTTGGGTAATTTATCAGGATCAGTTTTCTTTCCAATCTCCAGCCAATGTTTAAAATAATCACCCATATGATAACCACAGAAAGGGAGCATTGCGAATGGATCGTATCGTAGCTCTCCAACTTTACCGGCTGCTGCTGCAGTCTTTTCAGATGAGGCTATAGAGCCTAGGAATGTCCCATGCTGCCAGCTGAATGATTCATGTATCAGAGGCACAACACTAGCCCGTCTCCCACCAAAAAGAAATGCAGATATAGGAACACCCTTTGGATCTTCCCACGCAGGATCAATTACAGGATTTTGACACGCATGTGCCGTGAAACGGGCGTTCGGATGTGCTGCAGGGGTCCCCGTCTCAGGAGTCCATTCATTACCTTTCCAGTCTGTTAGCCTGGCAGGCGGTTCATCTGTCATCTCCTCCCACCATACATCACCATCTTCTGTATAAGCCACATTAGTAAAGATGGTATTCTCCTTCATCGTAAGCATACAATTAGGATTTGTTTTCATTGACGTCCCCGGAGCAACCCCAAAATAGCCAGCTTCAGGATTTATCGCATACAGACGACCATCTTCACCGAATTTCATCCACGCAATATCGTCACCAACACATTCTATTTTCCACCCGGGAATGGTTGCGTTCAGCATTGCCAGGTTAGTTTTACCGCAAGCACTCGGAAATGCTGCTGTA
>CAXMPV010000243.1:0-414 GCA_964195175.1 uncultured Thermodesulfobacteriota bacterium
ATCGCAAACAGCCATCTTGGTTAGAGCGGGGTGATGGAGATTTAGATGGTCGTGTTCTGCAGCTTCCTAATAGGGACGAGGTGTCAGTAGATATACAAGAACAGCTTGTCGTTGAGCTTTGCTCAAAGTAAACTAAATAGTTATTTTATATTAATAAAGCTGTAGAGTAGACATTTTATCTATGAAATCCTACCTTGTGTGTCTTGCCCAAACGAAAGGCTTTTTTAAGTTCATGATGGTTCAATCGAATTAAAATAAAAGGTCTTCTGCGGGAGGCTATATTCAGAGGGATTTAATGGTAGGAAGGAGGACGGTGTATGCGTATCAGATGGAGGGAGTTTGAACTGCCAAATAGAGTCAGTGTAGAGAAGGAAACATATACTGACTTTTATGGAAAGTTCATTGCTGAACCTT
>CAXMPV010000243.1:424-2830 GCA_964195175.1 uncultured Thermodesulfobacteriota bacterium
GAGGTTTTGGGATAACTATTGGAAATGGCTTGAGGAGAATCTTGCTTTCCTCGATAGAAGGATGTGCCGTTACATCGGCAAAAATTGATGGTGTAGAGCATGAATTTAGTACCATTCCAAATGTGGTAGAGGATACAATTGATATTATTCTTAATATTAAAGATCTAGTTGTACAATTACATACTGATAAACCTAGAAAAATAAGAATAGAAACTAAGAAAAAAGGTGTAGTAACTGCAGCAGATATTATTACTGATGACGGTGTGGATATTATTAATAAAGATCTCCATATAGCAACTATTTCAGACAATATAGATTTTAATGTTGAAATGGAGGTTAAAAAGGGAAGAGGCTATAAAACAGCAGAGGAAAATGGAGTTGGAAGTTCTGAAGTTGGTGTGATTCCTATAGATGCAATATTTTCTCCTGTTCGTAAGACAAAGATACGAGTAGAGGAAACTCGAGTAGGTAGAAGAACAAATTACGATAGATTGATTATTGAGATATGGACAAATGGTATTATTTCACCTGAAATGGCGCTTACAGAGGCATCAAAGGTTTTCAGGAAGCACTTAAATCCATTCGTGCATTACTTTGAGTTGGGTAGAGAGCTGCCAAATGCCGGTGAAAAACAGATTGAACAAGTGGACGAGCAAGAAGAGGAATCTGAAGATGAAGTAAAAAAGAAAGCGGTGGTGTCCGTTGCCGAGCTGGATTTATCTGTCAGGGCTTCAAATTGTCTAGAGTATGCTAATATAAAGACGATTAACGAACTCATTACAAGAGAAGAAGATGAGTTGTTGGAATTGAAAAACTTTGGAAAGACTACACTGGTTGAAATTAAGAAAAAGCTTGTTCAGTTGGGTTTGTCATTTAAGGAACCTGGAGATGTAAACCGAGCAGGAAAGGAATTGTCACATGAGGCATAGGAAAAAATCAAAACATTTGGGTAGGACATCTAGCCATAGAAAAGCGTTGCGAGCCAATATGGCCAATAGTTTTTTCACTTATGGTAGGATTATTACAACTAAGGAAAAGGCTAAATATATTCGTCCGTTCGTGGAAAAGTTAATTACAATGGCGAAAAAAGGAGTTATAAAGAAAGAAACAGATAAGCTTGCTTATATTCACTATTATAAACAGGTGCTGTCAAAGCTAAACAATAAAGAAGTGGTAAGAAAGTTATTTGGCGAGGGAGATTGGCGTGAGTCAGGTGGAATCGCTGAAAGATATCTGGAACGTAATGGAGGCTACACCCGAATACTTACGCTTTCAGGGAGTAGACTTGGTGTTTTGTCCGGCAGCAGTGTTGGAGATGTGCCGGAACTAAAGTATAAAATGGAAGGTTTTGAGCGAAAACTTCGTCTGGTTGGAAATCGTCTGGGAGACAATGCCAGTAGAGTTATCTTTGAATTAATAGAAGAAGTAGAAGAGGAAAAAGAGATAGCGCCTAAGGTAGCAGTGACGGAAGAGAAGAAATAGATTTTAACCTAATTTTGTACTTATAAAAGTGATCAGGAATTTTAGCTGGCTAATAGAAGATGAAATAGCTGGTATGGCCAAACCAGAATCCTCTGTGTATGATTTTGAATTTCTCAAAGAAAAAGGCCTCGATGCGATAGTTTCACTTACGGAGTATCCTCTTAGTGAAGTATTGATAGAGGAGTTTGGCTTTAGTGTTAAGCATATTCCAGTCAGAGATTTCCAACCACCAACACTAGAACAGATTGAAGATTTTGTGGCATTTGCGAAGAATGCACGATATGAAGGTAAAAAGCTTGTTGTGCACTGTGATGCGGGTATAGGGAGAACAGGGACTTTACTCGCCTGTTATCTTATTAGTAAAGGATACAGCGCAACAGATGCAATAGAAGAAGTGAGAATGAAAAGGCCTGGCTCGATAGAGACAATCGAACAGGAAGAAGTAGTGCTTAGATTCGGTCGTATGTAGTTTTTTGTGCTTGCAGCAGTACCTGAGAAGATTTTGTAAATAGCAACATATAGTTCATTTCATAAGGCGTTCTGACAACTCCCTTTCTCTTTCATTACTTTGCTTCAGCTTGTTCTTATGAAGTTGGGTATATTTTTTTCTGATTTTCTACAGGCTTATATTCCGTCTGTTTTGCTCCTTCAGTTTCTTTCGCATCTCTTTGGCCCAGTCTATAACTTTGTTTATATCTGCCGACCTGCCTCCCGTTAGAAACCTTAATTGCCTTCCTTCAAATATTTTTTTCTCTTGGCCATTTGTAACAACGGTGGCTTCTCCTCTTGTTACAGTAACCAGAACTCTGTATTTTGAAAGCCTTATATCAATAGTACTGTTGTTCGAAGTTATAACGTTGTCATTGGCTACTATCATAAATGGTTTATCATCTGCCTTTATAGCAATGAGTATTTGCCCCTCTA
>CAXMPV010000244.1:0-2800 GCA_964195175.1 uncultured Thermodesulfobacteriota bacterium
AGTTCGTGACGCAATGCGATATAAGATGGAATTAACTGTTGCTGCTCCTCTGCTGTTAGCGGGGTTGAGCCGTCAATTTCTTCCTCTAACGGATCAGTCATGCGCCATCAACCCACAGCTCTGATCCTGATTTTCTGATGAGTTGCTCGCCCAGGCGTTTAAGCTGTTCTTCTTCATCTGACCTGTCTACGCTTTGCGCTTCAAGGGCCATACTGTGACGTGTAGACTGAAGTCGTTTTTCTGCAACACTATGAGCACGTTCTGCCACCATATCATCAAGAGGCTTTCTGGGTATCAGGGCATACACAACCCGGCAATCCAATGCCCGCGCAGCACGCTCCAGGCTATCCAGCGTTATTGAAGCATTTTTTTCAGCTTTCTCAATGGCAATAACACGTGGCTGACTGACGCCAATTCTTCCTGCAAGCTGGGCGGTTGTCATACCTAATGCTTCCCGAATGGCTTTGATCCAGCCACGTGGAGGGCGCGTAAAGTCATTTGAATCTCTTAATGGATTCAGACGCTTATCTAGTTGTCTGCGTGCTATAGCACGATCACTGTAACGCATAAAATCACCTATATATTATTAATATATGAGATATAAATAACATATAAGTAATTATAAAACAATTCAAATATAGTATATGAGTTATTAAACAGTAAAGAATTAAACTACCGTATTCATACTAGACGCGGTGTTTTCACAGCACTATCTGTGGGTCGTTAGCTCAGTTGGTAGAGCACTGGACTTCGTGTATCAGAAGCCATTGATCTCCGCAGGATGCCCGGTTTAATCCTACATGACCCACCATTTTTTCAAAAATAGTCAAGCTGCTTTAGCCGCTTTTCTGACCTTATTATTTTCGGGATCTTTCGATCATGTAGCGTACGACGTCCGAAGCCTCATGGTAGCTGAGCACTTTGCCGGGATTTCTATTTGCATAGACTCTGAATATCTCGTCACAGAACCCTTGCCCAACTTCATCTACATTTTTGAAATTGAAGTCCAGCACAGTATATTCATCAAGCCCCAGTAATAATCTTTTGGCTTCCGATCTGGACATGAGTCGTTTGTGTTTCGATAAATTAATTTTGACAATATTCTGATTAAACTCGTAATCGTCACCCGTATATTTATCGAAGACATCTTTGATCTTACGCCTGGTATTTTTCTTTATTTTGCAGGTAACTGTTGTGCCTTTTCTTTGCCTGATATCCCTCAGGTACTCATCGGCCTTTATGTTATCGATAATAAATTCCATGTGGGAAGTGGCGATCTTGTATGTGTCAACGACCTTGGATGTAAAAAATATACCCTGTCCGCTATGTGCTTCTTTGGCAGTAGTCTGCTTACCTTTGAACAGGTGTTCCAATGCCAGAAAATCATCGCTAATTTCAAAGCCTCTTTTAATGCTTTCGATTGCACCGATACCCAGGTCCTTAATGATGAAAGTAATATTTGAATGATCAATTTCGACGTTAATCCATACCTTCTTGCTGTGTGAATGATCGATAGCGTTGTTAAGCATTTCGGTGAAGGCATAATCAAAAATTGTCAGGCAATTCTTGTTGAGTTGGGCATTAAGTTGCATTCTTCTTATGACTTCTTCAAAAACCGTGTACTCCGAAAGGCCCTGCCTTTCTTTAATCAGTTCAAGATGGTTGATTTCATTGCTTGCTTTTCCAGGATAATATTTTGCGGCCCTGGTTTTCCCGCGCCTATGTATTTCGCCCTGTGACATTAAACGGGTCAATAGTCGTACAATGTATTGTCTGGAGAAGCCAAGTTCTTTTTCTAACAAGCCAGCAGTGACGCCTCCCTTGCTCTTCTTTATAAGCGTTAGTATTTTTTGGGCAGTATCCATCATCTTAACTTAATATTAAACTATAGTTATTATTTATCTTAAACTGGATTAAGATTATATTCAATTGAAATATAAGATTAGTTTAAGACTGATTACCTTTCCCGTCACAAACTCTGTTTGCGGTCTCGAGAAGTCGTGAAAGGGTACTGACAAGTTAGTGCGTAATGTTTCCCGGGAAAGTCCGGTCTGTTCTACTACAACTCTGACTGAAAGTCCTCTCATGATTAGCTCGGACCAGCGATGTTTTGTTGACCTGGTAGTAAAGAACCAGGTTTGGATGGGCTTAATTTTTTGTAAATAGTTTCAAAAATGGAAAGGCCATGACCTCAATAGATTCGATTTCTGCCGGCAAAACCGATAGGGCAGCGGCAGCAACAACCGGTGGTGCCATCAGTATCAGCGCTTTTGCCTCCTTTATTGGCTTGTGTTGTATCGGCCCCTGGGCGGTTGCCTTGTTCGGCGTATCGGGAGCCATCACGATGGCGAGATGGGCTCCGGTCAGGCCCTGGATACTGGGCGTTGCAGCGATCATGCTGGCGTGGGCATTCTGGCGTGTGTACCGCCCACAGCCTGTTTGTGAAGATGGCACCTGTTCTACCGGTCCTTCGAGATGGCTAAAGATGAGCTTGTGGTTGGCGGCAATAATGGTCGTTCTGGCCTTTTTCGCAGACCAGTTGCAGTGGCTGCTGGTTGATCCCACTCCGAAGGGGCTACGACAGTGAACAAGAGGATTATTGGAGCAATCACCGTTCTGCTGCTGGCTGAATGCTCGCCTGACGCACCTGTAGATGCCCCGCATGCGGAAGCATCAACATCGTATTTCACCTTGACGGAGGACCTTGCCCAACTGAAGACAGAATTTAATGCGGCAAATGAGAAAATCAGACTTGTTTTTATCAGTGGACCTTCTTGCGGAATTTGCTTGCGCGGACTCG
>CAXMPV010000245.1:0-2798 GCA_964195175.1 uncultured Thermodesulfobacteriota bacterium
TGATGCTTGACAGAAAGCTTCTGGTGTGTTTGTTTTAGTTGTGGAGAGTGCAGACTCTGTATCCGCTTATGTTGTCCCACCAGTATAATCTGTAAAAGCTTTTCCTTTTGCGCCTCTAGGCTGGAGAAAATTTTTGTTTGCACCGATAACGGCAGTATGTTTTCCGCATTGTCAATGATAAGTAGTCCGCTTTCTCCACCCTTCAGGGCATTGAGTAGGAACTGTATTAATTGATATATTCTTTCTGTTTTGGTATATTCCTCGGCATTTTTACCCATTATAATAACTACGTTTTGGAGGATTGATGCGAGACGTTTATTATCGTAAACAAAATGGTTTGGTACGAACTCAGAGTTTTTCTCTCTATTCAGCTTTTTCAGAATCATCCGGTACACAGTAGTCTGCCGTTTATCTATGGCGCCGGTTATGACGATGCAACCAACCCGTTTATTTATACCGTAAAGAGAAAGAAACAGGTTAGTTTTGTACGTTACACTCATGAATAAGTAATAAGGTTCTGGTAAAGAAAAAGAGGGTTTTTGAGCACATGGATTTCATGTACATTTATTGCAACAAAAATGTTTTTTAGTGTTTCACCGCCATCAGATACTCCGTATTATCTATTAAGTACTCTTCTATTAGCGCACAATAGTACGATATTCCCTTTGGAGCAGGTGGCTTTGGATATCTTATAATCTAGTTTCATCTATTTTTTTGTTAAGAACTCAAAGGCGTAATCATCTTTTAAAGGAATTACCACACTTATACCGCCTCGCAGGTCTCCAGCATGGTATCCAAACGAATTATCTGTGGCATAATTCTTTTCGATAAATTCCTTGACCTGTGATGGCATGGTTTCAGAATCGGAATGACACATTAAGCATTGCATTTCCATATACAGAGGTTTCATGTAACGGTAAACAGGTTCTCCGCTTATATTGGTCAATTCTCCAATCCCACCTTTCGTCTTATCCTTTTCAATTTTCTTCAGTGCCTTTTCTTCCCACTCATCAGGTTTATTCAAGGGGTTTCTAACTCTTAAGGCCGTTTGTTTTAGCTTGATTCCTGTCCTGAGACTGAAATCGTTAGCAACACTTCTGCCAACAACCGCTGGTACAGCACCTTTGAAATAGTAGTTCCCTGTCTCTGAATCCCGGTTTATTAGTTCCTGACTCTTTGCAATGATATTACGGAGTGAAAGAAGCATGGTACTGGTTATATCAGCAAAACGTTCGTAAATATTCCCGTCAGCTTTTGTCGGAATAATGATAACACTTAAGCCTCCGCGCAATTCCCCTGCATGGTATCCAAATGAATCATCATTAGGATAATTTTTCTCGATGTATGCCCTGATCTTTGGAGGCATGACTTCCGGATAGGAATGACACATTAAACATTCCATTTCCATATATAGGGGTTTCATGTAGCGGTAGACGGACTTACCCCCTATATTGGCAAGTTCACTATATTCTTCTTTAGTTCCGTCCTGCTCAAGTATTCTCAGTGCCTTTTCTTCCCACTTGTCAGGTTTGTTTCTTGGGTTCCTTAGCCTTAAGGCCGTCTGTTTTAGCTTGATTCCTGTCCTGAGACTGAAATCGTTAGCAACACTGTTGCTGATAACATCTGGCAAAAAACCTTTGAAACAATAGTTCCCTGTCTTTGGATCGTGGTTTATTAGATCTTGGTTCTTTGAAATCACATTGTTAATGGAGATAAGTAAAGTAGCACTTATACCGGAAAAACGTTTGTAGATACTCATTTTGTCATCTTTGTTGTGTTCCAAACTCAGTGTGGTCAAAAGTTTTTCCTCAACTGACGGTATGGACACTTCACTAGGTACTTTAATAACTGGTGTTGACCTCCCTGCTATGGCATTTAAAGGTAAGCTGAAAAAACCTGAAGAAAGAATCAAACATGTAATATATGGTAAGGCACGACAAACAGTTTTCATTTAAGTCTCCTTTTTAATGAAATTAGTAAATACACGAGAATCAACTAGTTAGTGTTACTGATAAAAAACAAATAATCAGGTGAAAGTCAATGGAAAAACACAAGATATGGGTCTTTTATTTAATCTGCATACAACATATATGCAGCATTGCTGCATCAAACCACACCCAACCAGTAATATCCCTATGAATCCTGATATTTAAACCTCCTAGATTGTAGAAACCCATACCACACCATTTCCCTAAGCAATATATATTTAATATAATATAAATTATAATAAATATATCCCATGAGAGCAGGACTTATGACAACTTTTCTATTTATTTTTAATAAATATAATATATAATTAATTAAATATAATTTGTGTATTTTTTTAGAAAATGAGATAAACATGAAAAATGATTATAAAATTACACGTGACAAGTTCATGGATGACAAGGAGCGAGATAAGCTATTAAAGTTTTGCAGAGAGAAAGCAGAGCTTGATTTAATGAAAGGTCGTATTACATGGACGGTAAGATATATGTTAGTTAATCTCGCTCTGTATTCAGGCTTAAGGGTGAGTGAGATTGCAAAGCTAAAGATACAAGACTTAAATCTTGATAAAGTAGACGATCCTTATCTTTATGTTAAGAATGGTAAGGGAGGGAAGTCGAGAGATGTGTATTTGGATACAGAGATAGTGAAGGAGTTGAGAAAATTTATTTCTTATAAGAAGAAGACATTGAAAGATTCCATCGAACCAGAAGCACCATTATTTGCAGGAAGAGGTGGAAACCATTCAACTACTACCACCTTGCAGATTAGTTTTAAGAAAGCAATAGAGGAATCAGGATTAAGTCCTCATT
>CAXMPV010000246.1:0-2795 GCA_964195175.1 uncultured Thermodesulfobacteriota bacterium
AATAAAGTAATCAGACAAGTGCACTAGAGCTAATGCGCCCTCTCTCATACTGCCCGCATCAACAACAACCTTTACCCCTGCGTCCCTGGCATATTCTGCGGCTACTATTGAGATATCTTTCATTAGGCCGTCCAGTAGTAAGACTTTTGCAGAATCAATCACGCCTCTATTTATCTCTTCTGCTACTAAAGGAGTAACAGTTGACCTGGACCATAAAACTGTTCTCTTGCCAGTATCCTTCTCTATCACGATAAACGCGAATTGAGATCTTTTCCCCTTTTCTATAACAATGTAATCAATATTAACATGTTCACTAATTAAGCCGTCTTTAATCAAATCACCGAAAGAGTCGTCAGATATCTTGCCAATAAATGCAGTTGAAGCACCGAGCCTTGACAACGTAACCAATGCCGTTGCTACCGGCCCTCCACCCTGAACAGTAAGGTTGTTTACTTCTTCCTTCTCGTCAATATCAGGATATTGTTCTACAGCGCCTAAATAATCAATACAGCATTGTCCCAATCCTATAACATCATAATTCAATGTTTTTGCATCTCTCCCACTTTATGTTTCAGTCCTAAATCCTTTATCATCTGCAAATCATCTTCCGGCAGTTTTCCCCTGGTAGTAAGATAATCACCTATCATTGTGCTGTTCGCTCCTGCGTAAAACATCCAGCTCTGTACGTCACGCAGATTCTCTTCTCTTCCACCAGCAACCTTGATTCCCTTATCAGGCAATATAAAACGGTAAACGGCTATTATTTTCAATATTTCCATTGGTTCCAATGAATTTTCTGCAGACAGTGGAGTGCCTTTTACCGGGCTGAGAAAATTCATGGGTATTGTATCAACATCAAGTTCCTTCAGTTTGAAGGCCAGGTCCAATCTGTCCACAACACTCTCACCAACACCAAAAATACCACCACTGCAAATTTTCAAACCTGCGTCCTTTGCAATCTTAATTGTTTCAACTCTATCACCGTAGGAATGTGTTGTACATATATTTGGATAGTAATCCTCTGAAGTTTCAAGGTTATGATTAATCATCTCAACTCCACTTGAAACCAGTTTCTCCGCCATTTTGTTAGTAATCATACCAATTGAAGTGTGGACAGGAGGGCCGTCCTGTTTAGATAATTCATATGCATCATCACATATCTTATCGAAATTACCACTCCCTTCCAGACTATATCCGCTCGTTACAACACCTACGCAGTCTGATTTAAACTCTTTTCCTTTTTCCACAGCCTCTGCGACCTTCTCTTTTTCAATTAATGAAAATTCTGGAATCTCTGTTTTATAACGACTGGATTGAGAACAAAACCTGCAATCTTCAGAACAACTCCCCTGCCTGGCACTAATTATGGAGCACAGGCTGACAACGTTATTGAATGAATTGTATCGTATACGATTAGCCCAATAGAGCAGATCATAAATTTCAATCCCACTTATCTCCATTAAATAACGAGCGTCATCATATGATATCTCGTTATTATGCAATACATTATTTGCAATCTTTTCTATTTTTGCATTCATTTTATTATATTAAGGCAAGTTTAAAGCGAACTAAGTAATTGTGAGAAGTCAGGCTACTATCACGACAAGAACTATCCTTCGATTCTGCTCCACTGTTCGCCTGTCTGTTGGTGGAGGACTGGATCACTCTGAACGGAGTCTAAGTGTAATCAAATGGGTTCCTACGCGTAAATATTTTTCTCTGTGCTTTTTGCGACTTTGCGGTGATTATTTTTGTTGTAAGTGTTTAAACTCTTTGCTGATATTATCCCAAACAATTTCAGGCTGATCGGAACTAATGTATGTCATACAGGCACCTCCCTCGAAACACCAGGTTGCTATATTTCGTACGCCAGAATCAAAGGCAGTCTTAATGGCAATAGAGACCTCTTCTTCACGTCCTGTGGGAACCCGGTATCCCTGTATCCATATTTGAGGTTCTTTATCGTGTTTTTTGCACAGCTGTACTACCTCTCTGGACACTTTCTCCACAAAATCACCCACAGGTTCGTTATAAGATATCCAGTATGGATCACTTCCAAATATATCTACATTCTTCAGCTTAACTACTTTCTCCCATTCATATATACCGTATTTAGCCTCACTATATGGCAATACACAAACCGCATTTTTGAGCCCCTTGCTCGAAGAGTGATCTGATAAGAATTCTAGAAAATTTAATATGGTTTCCTGTCTAAATGCCATTACATCATTCGTAAACTCCTGAGGCATTTCATAATCGAAACTGTTCTTGAAAATATCTTTACATGTTGGACAAGTACATCCCCATATTTTTCTTGTTTTACCAAACAATTCAGTAAACTCTCCATAAAAGAGGTGTGGTTCATCCCAGAAAACTCCCTCTGCCCCGGTACTTGCCGCAAGGTCTATCCATTGTGACATTTTATCTCTAAATATTTTTGAATTAATGCACGCCTTATTTACATTAATGTCACCTTCTGTAAAGCTCAACCTCTGCCTTGCTTCCGGAAACAATTTTACAAACGCAGAAAACGATTCGCCACCAAAAACCCTGCCAATCCCCCATGGGTCCAGAAACACCTCCAATCCGGCATCCCTGCTCACCTGAACAATATCAATCATGGTCTGAGAGTGATAAGTGACATCGTGTTCACTCATTGTATGAACAACAAGATTACACCCATCCTCTATCATTTTCTCCATATCTTTTTTGACATGTCTCAGTGTTCTATTGCCGAAATAACTTGCCCCTAGTTTCATAATAATCCCGCTTAAGTAATTAATAAAATATCAATT
>CAXMPV010000247.1:0-2760 GCA_964195175.1 uncultured Thermodesulfobacteriota bacterium
TCTATTGATAAAAAAGAAGCTTTACAAGTTCCAGAAAAATGGTCAGGAGTTAAGGAGAAGTTTTATTCTTATGTTCCAGCTAAAATTGGCTGTTCGAACATTACTGTACCCATACCTATTCTCTATTTTATTTCAGCATCAAAAATTTCAGATTTCGACAAAACTGTAACTATATGTGTATTTAACAAAAAAGAGGTTATCTATCTTGATATTCAGAAAGAATCTGTGGAATCAATTCAGCTAGACCATACAGAAATAAAAGGAGATCAATTGTCCCAAAGAGACACATCTATTCCTGTACATGTGCTCTCTCTCAAGGCGCGTGCAGTAAACACAGGTAAGGCAATAGATAATTTTACGTTTGTTGGGTTACAAGGAAATATTAAAATATATATTGACCCAGAAATACGAATTCCAGTTCAATTAAAGGGAGATTACAAAGGACTTGGTGAAGTAAAATTAAAGCTTCGGCAAATGGTTCATTAATAGCTAAATTAGTTCTGTGATCTAAGTACAAGAGCAAAAATAGGATATAAAGAATGAGGCTGTGGCTGAAATATATATTCTCAGGTTGCCTGCTCTTAGTTGCAATAGTTGGTCAAGTATTAGCAGACCCTCTGTCTGAAGCGCAGCAAGCCTATCTACAGGGGGATTATACAAAAGCAGTTGAATTGGTTCGTCCCTTAGCAGAACAAGGCAATGTTCTTGCCCAATATAATCTTGGTGTTATGTATGCTGATGAACAAGGTAAAAAACATGACTATCAAGAGGCAGTAAAGTGGTTCCGCTTGGCAGCAGAGCAAGGGGATGCAGATGTGCAGGTTTGGCTTGGTGCAGCTTACGCGGGTGGACGAGGTGTTACCCAAGATTTTCAAGAAGCAGTGATCTGGTACCGCTTAGCTGGCAAACAAGAGCATGTGAATGCACAACTTAGACTTGGTTTAATGTATTACCAAGGTCAGGGTGTGACTCAGGATTATCAAGAAGCATTCAAGTGGTATTACTCAGCTGCTGAGCAGGGAAACGTAGACGCACAATTTAGATTAGGCGTGATGTATGACGAGGGCCAAGGAATTACTCAGGATCATCAAGCAGCAGCGAAGTGGTATCGTTTGGCTGCCGATCAGGGGAATGTGAACGCACAATTTAGATTTGGTGTAATGTATGACCAAGGCGAAAGTGTAGTTCAAAACCATCAGGAAGCTGTTAAATACTATCGCCTGGCCGCTGCGCAAGGACATGCTAATGCACAAGCCAGTCTAGGTATGATGTATGGTCAAGGGCAGGGCATACCTAAAGACGATGTTCGTGCTCATATGTGGTTAGACCTGGCTGCTTCAAGAGGAATCAGTCTGGCAGAACATGGCAGAAATTTGCTGGCTAAGAAAATGTCTCCTACCCAAATAACTAAGGCACAGAGAATGGCAGAGGATTGTGAGAAAAACGGTTACCAGGATTGTAATTAGAGGCTGGCAAGGACAATTACTCAAAAGTATCAAACTATGCCAACATTCTTGCTACTTGCAACCGTATTAATTTACTTTGATGTTAGTGATCAGCCTCGACCCAGCCGAATAGCCTGTTTCCAGCAAATTTCGTGACTCTATTTATTACGCCTACTGTTGAAACAGTTACACCCTGAAGTTTGAAATGGTCGGGCTCACTACTTGGATGGGTATTGCTGCTAAAAAAACTACCCAGATGGGAGTTGTAGGAACCGACTAACCAGTATTTGGAGACTATTCCATTCGGATTAACTGTACTATTGTTGGTGCCATAGTCAAGATTATAGTAGTCCCCTGCTGAATACCATCCATCTGCCAGTAGCTGCGGCCATTGCTTATCAGATATAGAATTCATTTCTCCATCATTAAATGCGAATAGAGATACATTGTTTTCGCCTTTAATCCAACCTAACTCCAAAGAAATCAGAGATACCTCCTGGTCAAATGATAACATTAACATGCTGTAATCAAGTTGATCCTCATCTACGGTACGGGTTGTTGATGCCCTCTTTACAATACTTAGACCATTTAGACTACCGACCAAAACCTGCTCAATATTGAAATTTGTAGAAGTTTTACACGCCCAACCAGTAATATGAAGGTTTAGCCCCTTTTTTGTATAATTGCATTGATTAACATCCTTGCTACTATTGATGTTGAACTGTATATCAACATGACGCGTCAAATCAAATCCAATAATATTTGAATGGTCAATGTTACCCCTGCTGGTAAATCCACGAAAACTATCTGAAAAGTTTTTTAGTGACGGCATGGTTGTATATAAGTTCACTTGATATTATGAAGAACAAGTTAGCCGGCTTGCCCTATCCTGCAATCTGGCATTTTTATTTAGGCTTAGGCTAGACGTCTTTCATGTTTTGGCAACGAACTATCTTCTTCTAAAACAATGTTAAGAAAAACCCGGCCACTGCTTCATACTAATAACTCTAAGCACAATTTTCTGTGATAAAACGCACATAATCAGACAAATATGCTCCTCTATGCTCATCAAAATGAATTCATGCTTATCGCACACTAATTTTTGATGTAGGATACGCTTGCAAGAGCTTGCAAGAAATTTAATTGGAGATAGATTTATGATGCGATTAATTTTGATCGTCTTAGTAATGATTATATTTTCGCCGTTGGTTCATGCGTATGATTATGATAATCGAAGGCGTCTGCAGGCTAGAGACTGGAAAGTGCAATCAGAAAAAGAACCCAAACAGAAACAGATCCAGAGCATAAAAGAGAA
>CAXMPV010000248.1:0-2756 GCA_964195175.1 uncultured Thermodesulfobacteriota bacterium
ACTATACCCAATGTCCTGGTAAAAAACCTTACGTCTTTCAGGCCGCATTGTTCCATCTTTTTCTTCAAACTTAATCTATCCGGGAAAGCCAATACTGATTGTGGCAGATATGAATATGCATCAACCTTGCTTTTGGCTATCAACCGTCCAATCATTGGTAGTATTCTGGTAAAATAAAAGAAGTATATTTTCTTAAAAAGAAAGTTTGTCGGTTGGGAAAATTCCAGTATGACAACTTTACCATTCGGCCCAACTACTCTTCTCATCTCTTTTATTCCATCTTCCAGGTTCGAGACGTTTCTTATACCAAAAGCAACAGTAGAAACCTCAAAGGCGTTGTCACGAAAGGGAAGTTGCCGTGTATCAGCTTCTACAAGTTTGATCTTGCTTTCCAGATGTCTTTTTTTGATTTTAGGTAATCCGTATTTCAGCATGTCGTGGCAATAGTCACTTCCAACTACCAGGCCATTTCCATTTAATAATTTCGAATGAGATATGGCAAGGTCTCCGGTGCCGGTACAAACATCCAGCACTTTTGTGTCCGGCTTTATATCACTTACTTTTACAGCAAATTTTCGCCATGACTTGTCGAAGTTAAGGCTCAAGATAGCATTCAGGAGATCATATACTCCCACTATAGAGCTAAACATGCTCTTTATGCTTTCAGCTCTCTTCTTTAAGAGTTCTTCTTGTTGTATTTCACTATCAGTATTCATTAACAATTTATCAGGTGCATGGTGGGTAACGCTTACAAACCCTTTTGCACAACTTTAGTTTATTTTCAACTCTGTCTCAGAAAGTATTTCATTCATGCTTCCGCTACGGTAACCTTCAAGATCCAGCGTAACATAAGTAAAACCGATCTTTTTAAACTTAGCGAATAATTCTTCTCTTACGGGTGAATTAGTAAGAATGTGTATGTCCTCCGGCAAAACCTCAATTCTGGCAATCGTTTCATGGTGCCTTACTCTAAACTGTATCAGGCCTAAATCCCTCAAGTATTTTTCTGCTTCAGAAACCATACTGAGCTTCTCTTCCGTGATAGACTGTCCGTATGGAAACCTGGAAGACAAACAGGCGTACGCGGGTTTATCCCAGTTAGGTAGATTTAAGAATTTAGAGACTTCGCGTATGTCTTGCTTTGCCAGACCGGCTTCCTTTAAAGGACTCCTGACATTAAGCTCTCTGGAGGCTTGCAATCCGGGGCGGAATTCCTGTGTGTCGTCCAGATTTGCACCGTCCGCAACGTTCAGAAAACCCTGTTCCTCTGCTATATTTTTCAGTTTTCCAAATAGTTCTGTTTTGCAAAAATAGCACCTTTCAGGAGGGTTATTTGCAAATCCTTCGATAGCCAGTTCACTGGTATCTATTACCAGGTGTTTAATGCCTATCTCACCGGCCAGCTTTTGCGACTCCTTAAACTCAAAATCCGGATACGTTTCCGACCTTGCCGTAACTGCCATAGATTTGTCTTTAAGGGTGTCGTAACATACTTTCGCAACAAGCGTACTGTCCACGCCACCGGAAAATGCGACAACAACACTCTCCAGTTCACTGATAATCGTTTTTAATTTAGATAGTTTTTCTTCTACGTTCAAAGATATATACTCGTTAAATTCGTCATTTTTATCCTTAAATGTATGCCCTATGATGTGCCCAAATTAACAAGATGATGATTAATTTTCAATCAACGATGTTAACACACACACATGATGAATGCAAATATCGATTTAGGGATTTTGGTGGAGAGTATAGTGGAAACACTTCTCGTCAGGTCCAGACATTTTTTTGAGAAATGATGCTCAAGCAGGCATCTACAACATTGTGATCGTAAAGTAAACTTCTGTTGTTAGATATTTCCTCCTGCGCCTTTTCAATGCCAAGCGCGGGTCTATAAGGTCTATGTGATACTATCGCATCCACAACATCGGCTACGCTAAGGATTCTGGCTTCAATGAGAATGTTTTCACCTTTTAAACCAGATGGGTATCCGGAACCATCCATTGTTTCATGGTGTTGAAGTACGAATTCCGCAACAGGCCATTGAAATTCAATCGTCTTTAATATGTCATAGCCGGCTTGTGAATGTGTCTTTATCATATCAAATTCCAATTTTGTTAATTTGCCGCATTTACTGAGTATCTCAGTAGGAACCTGCATCTTTCCAATGTCATGGATAGTCCCTGCCAGGTTAATACTACCAATGTGTTCCCTGGGGAAACCCATTCTTTCTGCTATGGAGCTGGCAAGACTAGCAACCTGTCTCTGGTGACCGGCAGTGTAGGGGTCTCTCATTTCTACTGTCATTGCCATGGCACGGATGGTTCCTTCAATATTTGTCTTTATTTTGTCTGTACTCTTTTTGAGTTCTTCATAGAGGGATTCACTGAGTTTGACGTTTCTAAGGATAATTCCATAAGATTCTACAGCACTGACTACTGTATCCATGAGCTGTTCGGGATCTCCTTTTTGTACATAAGCATGTGGCCGGAATTGCCTCCTTAAGTCTCTTCTCTCTTCCTGCATGGCAGTAGTACCTGTGTGGAAAATGATAGGTACATAAGGGTTTATTGATTTGATCCTCTTGAATACCTCCAGTCCGGACAGATCTGGCATATTAATGTCTAAAACCACAGCATGGATATTACTAGTGAATTTGTCAATTGCATCCTTACCTGTTGAGAATGCTTCGATCTGATAGCCTTCTTCTTCTAATATAAGTATGGTCGTTTTAAGAACGGAAACATCATCGTCTA
>CAXMPV010000249.1:0-2756 GCA_964195175.1 uncultured Thermodesulfobacteriota bacterium
CCTTGTGTTATTTTATCTTGGAATCACTCTATTCGCTTTTTTGCGTATTCCTGTACGTCAGGTTTGCAACAATATAACCTTTGTCCTCTAATAAACGAATAACCTTCTTATTTGCTTTTTGTATATTTGAATAATCAGGTAACCAGAATTTCGAAGTATCAATACCGCTTATTGTTTTATTATTTGAATTTATAAATATAGTCTTCTTTCCGGTATTAGTATCCTCATATTTAACCATAGTCATACCATCGTTCGGATCGAAATCAATATCTACCCTTAAATTTTCCTCACGATAAATCTCACCTAAACTCTTTACTATATCGATTAAATCATTTAGTGATTCGCTCTTTTGCATAATAATATTTAACCTTTGAATACAGAGAAAGTTTACAGAATTATAAAAACTACATGAATCAATCAGCCGATATAGCTTCTCGTATCCTTATTGCCTTTTTAAGGAGAGGAAGCAGTCGCTCTAAAGGTAACATGGTAGCGGAATCGGATAAAGCATTTTCAGGTTTTTCATGTGTCTCTATAAATAATCCGTCGCAGCCAACTGAGACAGCGGCACATGTTAACGGTTCAATCATCTCTCTCTGACCTCCGGAGGTAGAACCCATTCCGCCAGGTAATTGAACACTATGCGTAGCATCAAAAATGACGGGAAAACCCATATTTCTCATAATAGCAATAGAACGCATGTCTGCTACAAGATTATTATATCCAAACATTGTACCTCTCTCAGTAAATATAATATTTTTGTTTCCTTCTGAAAGTACCTTGTCCGCAATGTGTTCGACATCCCAGGGTGACACAAATTGTCCCTTCTTAATGTTTATTGCTTTTCCCGTTTTAGCTGCATGCAAAAGCAGATCGGTTTGTCTACAGAGAAATGCTGGTATTTGGATTATGTCCAACACATCTTGCACCATATCTATCTCACTACAACAGTGAACATCAGAAAGTATTGGCACGCCAATTTCTTTCTTAATCTTTGATAAGATTTTAATACCGTTATTAATACCCGGACCTCTATAAGACTTGATAGAGGAACGATTTGCCTTGTCATATGACGCCTTGAAGATAAAAGGAATATTTGCTTCAATAGCAATATTCTTAATTTTCTCAGCGAGCATACAACAATCTTTTTCCGATTCTATTACGCATGGTCCGGCAATTAAAACTAAAGGCTTGTTTTCTCCGAATACGATACCATTTACTTCAACACTGTGCATGTTTTTCATAATAATATAGTCTCATTAGAATAAATATTCGTTGATTTCAATGCTTCTTTAAAAAGGTAAGATTGAGTATGCCTAATATCTGTTTTTTGACGTAAATTTATCTATATCATAGTCATATGTATTAGTCAAACCTTTAATTTCAGACAAATTTTATTTGCAATTTTATATATATTTGATATATTTAGAAGATTATTATTCCTTTCTAATTAGATTTTACTTTTGTTTAGCAGATTACAGATGTAGGTTGTAATGCTAAACATATATTATATAAATCCCCACTATTACATTCTTTTTATTATGGAGCTAAGTTAATGGTAAGTAATGAGTTAGATTTAAATGAAGCCTTCTCAGCTGAACCGCTGACAAGGGAAAATATATTCTCGCTAAAGAATCAAATATATACATCAAAAGCCAATTATGAGGAGTTAGAGAATAAAATCAAGGCATTAAGGTTATCTATAAGCGATAAGAACGACTCTTCTAAAGCGAAAAAGAACACTTTAATTCTGGGTATATGTCTGTGGATTTCAGGAAACCAGGAAGAGGCATTTGAAGTACTTACCACGTTAAAGTCAAATAAGTTTGCCAGCTATTTTCTTGGAAAATGTTATCAAGAACGTGAAGAGTTCGAAAATGCGCTAGAGTGCTTCGAACGTTCAATACAGGCTCCTGAAGATGAGTTTGAAATACAGATTATGATAGCAGAAACACAGAGAATGTCCGGAGACGCTCAAAGTGCCTTAAAAATGATTCAAAAATTATCTAAAGGTCATGATGACAATGCTGATCTTCACTATCAGTGGGCACACTGTCTTGACAATCTTGGCGAATATGAAGAGGCATTGACTCATTATAACCGAACACTGGAAATTGATCCGAGTCACCCTGGTTCACTATTTCGAATTGCTTACTATTACGATCTAGGCGGAGATGATGAAAAAGCGCTGGAATACTATGAAAAATGTGTAGAAACAGTTCCGTTATACACCAATGCTATGATTAATCTGGGATTGATGTATGAAGACAATGATAATTATGAAAAAGCAATTTCCTGTTTTTATTCTGTTTTACAATCGTATCCGAACCATAGGACAGCAAAACTTTTTCTTAAGGATGCAGAAGCTGGTTTAAATATGCTTTATGACGATGACAAAGTTAAGAAACAGGATAAAGAGATAGAAGTATTAAATATTCCGATTTCAGATTTCGAACTTTCTGTTAGAAGTAAGAACTGTCTGGAACGCATGAATATAATAACACTGGCAGATTTGACAAAAGTTACGGAATATGAGCTACTTTCATATAAGAACTTTGGAGAGACTTCTTTAACGGAAATTAAACATATACTTAATCAGAAAGGGTTGCGTCTTGGGCAGGCTGTTGAATCTGATCTTTTTATTGATTCTGATACGAACGTAGCTACAGACGATGGTGGTCCATCAAAATCAATTTCAGAAATTGAGCTTTCTGATGATAGATCGGAAGAGCACACGTCTGAACTCCAGTCACAAT
>CAXMPV010000250.1:0-2744 GCA_964195175.1 uncultured Thermodesulfobacteriota bacterium
TATTATACTGATAATTTTATTCTCAGAAGCTAAATCTGCTTCTGTTACCAGGTTATACGTATTCCCTTTGCTCGTGGCATTTACGTTTTTGGAATAATAACGTAATATTATCTTTCCCGCTTCTTTGGCCGCCTTTATGGCTGTCGTTTTCATTTTTTTACTTTTTCAGAAGATAGTAAAGCCTGCCATAGGTATTTAAGTTTCCGGCCTTATGCATTGCCCTGTCACCAATTCCAAAAAACAGATCTGCCCTGGCGGGCGTTTTAATAGCGCTTCCGGTATCCTGGTCCAGGACAAAGAAAGATTTCTCTGCATGCCACTTTTCATTAGACCTGCTGGTACCTCCCGGTCTTTGTGTCCCAATCGTGGCAAAGGCTAATCCGCCCGGTGGAAAGACTTTCTTGTCAGTTGCTATGCTTCGCATCGAGGTTACAGGAACACCAATAGATCCATGAGGAACAGCATGAGGAACTTTTTTAAAGAATATATATCTGTCGTTTTGTCTAAGGTAGTGATCTAATTCGTAAGGATGCCGGTCAAAATAATCTATTAATACAGAAAGGGTTAGCTCCTCTTCCCGGATCTTGCCGTCGAGAACTAATAACCTGCCAATGCTTGTGTAGGAGTGCCCTGAATTACCTGCATATCCTACATACACCTTCTTGCCTGACGAAAGTCTGATCTGACCGGAGCCCTGAACGTGTATGAGATACGCTTCCAGTTTTGATTTGAGATAGGCGATTTCAGTACCTTTCAGCAGATTGCGCTCCTCAATTTCACGGCGGGTAAAATACGGTTTTTTGAAATCTGCCGGCTTATCATAAAGCGGGTAACGAAATGTTTCAGTTGGCGTTAGACTTCCATCGTAAATGGGAGTTCCGTAGCCGGTAAAGTGAACATCTCCTTCATACATTTTCCCGATAGCCTGAAAAACCCTGAAGTTTTTAGCGATAAAATCGTTCAACTCCTTAGCATTCTTGCACTGAATGTATCCATCCCGGAAAAACTCCAAAGTTTCTTTCTGCTTTTCGGGTGTAAAGCCGATCGAACTGAAGGCCTTCGGGTAAGACTTTATTTTTTTAAAATATTCTATACTGTTGCTTATGGATTGTAATAAGAGCTCTTTGTCGTAATCATCTTTAAATTCAGGAAATTGTTCCGGATTTGAAACCTCAGAAAGGCCCAATCCCGGTTTCATTGGCAGTAGATGTGGCTTTTTTACTGCTGATGAACAGCCCGCCTGCAAAATAATAAACAGCGATACGACTGCCAATAAACGGTGAAAACGGTTGTTTTTTGATTTCATTAAGTACCTGCTCCTTTTTCAGAAAAATGTAAGGATTACATCTCTATATGTTTGCCATTGGACAATCCGTCCTTATTTAATTATTATAATACCATAGCGGCGCATAGCTGCAATCAAATTTAAAACAATTTAGAGAGTCAGGGATTAATGTTTTTTCCGGAGGTTTAAATACATGATGCGAAAATTATTTATTGTATTTGTTTTATGCTCGGTTGCCTTGTATGGATGTGTTACTAATCCGGTTACCGGTAAACGTGAGCTGGGACTGGTGCCAGAATTCTATGAACTTCAAATAGGCAGTAAGCAGTACATGCCCAGCCGTCAGATGCAGGGTGGAGACTATGTAGTTGACCCGGAATTGACTAAATATGTAAATGACGTGGGCCAGAGATTGGCCGCAGTAAGTGACCGCAAGCTACCTTATGAATTTGTAGTGCTTAACAACTCTGTACCAAATGCCTGGGCTCTGCCGGGTGGCAAAATAGCAGTTAATCGTGGATTGTTGACAGAACTGAATAACGAAGCCGAACTGGCCGCGGTCCTTGGGCATGAGATAGTACACGCTGCGGCAAGGCACGGAGCGAAAGGGATGGAACGCGGAATTCTACTGCAGGGAGCAGTGGCGATAACCGGTATCGCTGCACGTGGCAGCAATTATGAAAATATTGCCGTACGTGGATCCCAAACAGCAGCCGGCCTGATCAATCAGAAATATGGACGGAATGCTGAGAGTGAATCAGACCTCTATGGTATGAAATATATGTCACGAGCCGGATTTGACCCGAGGGCAGCCATCAGCCTGCAGGAAGTATTCGTACGGTTATCAGAAGGGCAGGAGACAGACTGGTTGTCCGGATTATTTTCCAGCCATCCACCATCACAGGGACGTGTTGAAGCAAATCGTGCTACAGCCAAAACCCTGCCGAAGTCAGGAGAGTTGGGTGTTCAGCGTTACAAAGATAAGATTGCACGACTTATACAAACTGAGGATAATTACCACGCATTTGACATGGGGCGGAAAGCACTCAGTGAAGGAAAAGAAGAAGAAGCTTTGAATCTTGCGAAGCAGGCAATTGTTGGTGAACCCAATGAAGGACAATTCCATGCCTTAGTTGGAGATGTATACATGAAACAGCAGCAATACCAGGATGCTTTAACAAGCTACAACAGGGCAGTAGAACTTAACAGTGAATTCTTCTATTTCTATGTTCAGCGTGGGTTGAATAAACAGAAACTGGGAGATCAGCAGGGGGCTCGTACCGACCTTGAGAGAAGTACAAAACTGCTTCCTACCGCGCCGGCTTTAAATGCACTTGGTAATATGTCACTGACGCAGGGGAATCTGCCGGAAGCGAGGCAATATTTTAAAGATGCTTCTGCTTCTAACTCAGAGCCCGGCAGACAGGCTGCACGGTCATGTGTGAGGCGTGACATGCGT
>CAXMPV010000251.1:0-262 GCA_964195175.1 uncultured Thermodesulfobacteriota bacterium
TATCGATATGAGGATACCTTTGGTTGTCCGGTTATCTGGGACAAATGTTGACTTGGGTCGCCGGATAATTGCGGAGAGTAAGTTGCCTATCATTATGGCAGAGACATTAGCAGAAGCAGCGGAAAAGGTTGTCCAGGCTCGTAACGAAGTGGTTGCGAGAGGATACTAGAGGAAAGCGCTATGTCAATTTTAATTAGTGAAGAAACACGCATTATTGTTCAAGGATTTACAGGAAAAATTGGCACATTTCATGCTAAAGACA
>CAXMPV010000251.1:272-2743 GCA_964195175.1 uncultured Thermodesulfobacteriota bacterium
GGTGGGGTCACTCCTGGAAAAGGGGGTCAACAACACTTAGATCTACCTGTTTTTAATACAGTAAAGGAAGCGGTACACCAAGTTGGAGCTGAAGCGAGCATCATATTTGTTCCGCCCGCATTTGCTGCTGACTCAATTATGGAGGCTGCTGATGCCGGAATAAAATACTGTGTAGCAATTACTGACGGGATTCCTACTCAGGATATGATGACAGTTAAAAGTTATCTTCGTCGTTTTCCTAAAGAAGAAAGAATGTTGCTAACTGGCCCTAACTGTGCTGGGACAATCAGTCCCGGACGTTCTATGCTGGGTATTATGCCTGGTCATATTTATAAGCAAGGTAATGTTGGAATTATTGGCCGTTCAGGAACCTTGGGCTATGAAGCTGCTGATCAGATGAAAAAATTAGGTTTTGGTATTTCAACATCGGTAGGTATTGGTGGCGACCCAATTACCGGGAGCTCATATCGTGATATTTTACAAAAATTTGAATCAGATTCAGAAACAAAAGTGATACTCATGATCGGAGAAATTGGTGGGCCACAGGAAGTAGAAGCTGGAATTTTTTCTAAAAATTACTTACATAAACCGCTAATTGCTTACATTGCGGGCTTAACTGCGCCAGAAGGGAAGCGCATGGGACATGCCGGAGCAATTATTTCTTCAGCTGGAGAAAGTGCGGCAGAAAAAATAGCTTTATTAAAGGAACTTGGTGTCACAATCAGTCCAACTCCTGATTCAATGGGTAAAACAGTTTCAGAGGTTTTAGCTAAAATCTAATTAAATACGGCTCAATAAACATCCCGGTCTTCCAAGTAACATTTATATTTCAGTCTGTTATAGATAGTATTTAAAGTACTTCATATCTATAGTACTTGCTTTGAGTGTAATTTATTTGTACTTTATCCGAAGAAAATATGGAAGTGGATTGTCTATTAAGTAGTGCTTTAATAATTGCCATCCAATTAATGCATTGTTGAAGCATGCGCTTAACTATGGCAAGATAAAAACTTATTTTTATAGTTAAGTTTTTTAATATGTCCAAAATGAGAATAAAATCATGGCGTTTGGATGGATCACAGCGTTAAAAATTATTCCATGGAAGGATGTAATTGAGTCTGCGCCACACATAGTAAAAGCAGCGCGGAATCTTTACGCTGGAGCAAAAGCTAACGCCTCTAATCCAACAGATGCTCAAGATTCGCCGTCCGACATATCGAATAGTGAGATTTCTGGAAATTATGACTCTAATCTTCGCAAAATTGAGTTAAAGATACAGCATCTGAGTAGTGAACAAGAATCATCTGTGGAATTAATTAGATCACTTGCGCAGCAAAATGTACGTATTGTTGAAGCAATTGAACTCCTTCGAGTTCGGACAAAGATATTACTTATTACATGTGTTGTACTTGGTGGGTTTTTAGCCGGTCTGGTTTATTGGCTAATCGTAGAATGAACTGTGTGAATTAACTTTATTTCTCATAGTAAGGTACTCCATCAATCTCTTTCCTACTTTTCTGTTTCACAAACTTGCCCTCCTGATATTTTCTAGAGCTGTAGTAACAATATGGCGTTGGGTGCCAATATTCATACGCATAAAACCTTTGCCTCCCTCTCCGAATAAAGTGCCAGGGCTCATGCCTACCCCGGCCTCGTGCACAAAGAAGTGCTTAAGTTGTGCGTCACTCATTCCAAATTTACGGCAATTAAGCCACAGCAGGTAAGTTCCCTCTGGTTTAGTAACTTGAATTTTTGGAAGATGGGTCGCTAGATACTTTTCTACAAAATCTCTCGTACCCTGTAAATAAGCTAACAAATCGGTTAGCCAAGATGCGCCTTCTCGATAAGCGGCTTCAAAGGCAACAATACTAAAGGGATTGGATGCACTAACATGAAGAAATTCAAAAGCTCGGGTAATAGAAATACGACGGTTCTTATCTGGCACGATGAGGGCAGAAAGATTTAGACCGGGAATGTTGAATGTCTTACTAGGCGCAACAGCAGTAATGATATTAGTCGGATCTTCGGCTAACGTTGCAAGTATGTGATGTTCACTTTCAGCATAGATCAAGTCAGCATGAATCTCGTCTGAAAATACGACTAGATTATATTTGCTATATATAGGATGCGTTCCAATTCTGATTTACTCCATACTCTACCCACTGGATTATGAGGAGAGCAGAGCATCAACATACGAGCTCCTGCTGCGCATTGTTCCAGATGGTCAAAGTCTATAGCATAGCGACCACTATCAGTGTGCAACGGATTCTGCACTAGATTTCTACCTGTAGTGGTGACAGCTGAAAAAAAAGGAAAATATACCGGCGGCTGCACGATTATTGATTCACCTGGTTCCGAGAATGCTAAAGCGGCTGCGTGCAAAGAAGGTACTACGCCAGGACACATCACGATCCACTCTCGCTGTACTTCCCTCCACCCATGATGCTGTCTCAGCCAATTTATTAATGATT
>CAXMPV010000252.1:0-2724 GCA_964195175.1 uncultured Thermodesulfobacteriota bacterium
GCAGGTTCTGGAAATAACCCTGGATGATGGTGAGCCAATGCGAAACGTTCCTAGAAGCATAAAAGAGGAAGGCCACAAGGTGGTAGAGGTTGAAAAGATCGACGATGGATACAAGATATTTGTTAAAAAGAGCTAGTTATTTTATTTGTCCTGTTTCTGTCAGGGTCTATACCTGAAAAAACAGCAAATTTTTATGCGTGCAAATAATTTGCATTTATAAATTATTTTTTTATAAGCTAATTGTAAATATGATCAGGCGGTTTTCAGGGAGTAGTAGAATGATTATATGTGATCTTGAATGAAGGAGTTGGGTTATTTGGGCCGTTGCCGATACCGTAAACCTATCTGCTTAATGGTTCAAAATGTGTTGGTAGATTTTTAACAACTTTTTTCAAATTAAATGTTGCGTTAATTATAAATTATTGCTAATATGCGCGCGGTTGTATGTCAGTCTTTTTGTCTCTGAATGAGATTTATTTATAGTTCCTTGCTTTGCCGAAGTATTTGGTTTTAGGCATTGCTTAACGAAATAGTTCTGTAAATGAAGCTGGGAAAAGTAAAATCGTTGATACTGTATCATCAATAATGGGGGTCTGAAACATGGCTAATGATGTAAAAGAAAAAGAAGCTTCCAGTGGTAATATTTGGATAGGTAAGAGAGATTTTTTTACCTTGGCAGGCTGGGCACTATTCCTTGTAACCAGCTTGATCTATACTTTGAAATTGTTTGGGCCAAAAAACATCGGGGGGTTTTTCTTCCCCAAAGTTCTCTTTGAGCCTTCTCCTGTCTTTTCTGTTGGTTTGCCGGTGGACTATGCGCCGGGTAGCATAACAACATTAAAAGCCAGGAAGGTCTTTATCGTTCGAGAAGGCAACAGCTTTAAAGCTATATCAGTAATATGTCAACATCTTGGCTGTGCAGTGCATTGGACAAAGGAAAAGAATATATTCGAGTGTCCGTGCCATGGTAGTAAATATTATAAGAATGGAGTAAACTTTGCTGGTCCGGCTCCTAAGCCGCTATACCATTACGAAATGAGTTTGGACGATGATGGTAAGCTGGTCGTGGATACAGAGAAAATTGTACCTATAAATACTGAGTTGGTTGTTTAATTGTCTTTAGTTCATGCTAATGGAAATTTATACGAAAGGCGTGTAGATGAGTCAATCAGCAGTTTCCGCGCAGGGGAATAAAGTATCCCTTGAACTGGATTGGTTAGAAAAAAATATTCGTTGTCAGCATCGATGTCCAGCACATATGGACATACCCGGTTACATACGCCTGATAAGTCAGGGTAAGTATCTGGAATCATACAAACTGATGCTGGAAACCAACCCCTTTCCTACTGTTTGTGGATATGTTTGTCCGCGCCCCTGTGAGTCTAAATGTAAACGTGGTGATTTTGACAAGCCTGTGTCAATTGACAATCTTAAAAGATTTGTTACTGATTATATATATAAGAACAAAGTAAAGATACCTGCCCCAGAGATAAAAAAGAGAGATGAAAAGGTTGCCATAATTGGAGCCGGTCCTGCCGGATTAACAGCAGCAAACGATCTAGCAGGAATGGGATATCAGGTAACTGTTTTCGAAAAGGAATCAAGGGTTGGTGGTATGATGATGTGGGCAATACCGTCCTACAGGCTGCCGCGCGATCAGATAATGTTTGATGTAAGTAATATAGAGGCTCGGGGTGTTGAGATAAAGCTGAATACGCATTTTGGGGGTCCGGATAAAACGGCTTCCAGCAGTAGTTCAGATAGTGCGGTTTTCAGTACTAGTCCAGATAATGCGATTTCCGGTGGTAGTTCGGATAGTTCAGTTTCCGGCGGTAGCCCGGAAGGAACGATTTCCAGTAAAATTCCGGATGATGCGATTTCCGGTCTGTTGAAAGAAGGATACAGTGCGGTGTTTATCGCTGTTGGCGCACAAAGAGGGAGGAAGCTTGAGGTTCCCGGAGAAGAGGGGACAGAGGGCGTTATGGATTGCCTGGATTTCCTGAAGAATGTGAGTGCCGGTGACCTGAAAAGCCCTGGTAAAACAGTGGCGGTGATTGGTGGTGGTAACTCTGCAGTTGATGCTGCCAGAACGGCTAAAAGAATAACTCCTGATGTTTATATAATCTATAGAAGGACACGAAATGAGATGCCGGCGCTCAAGCATGAGATTGAAGAGGCAGAGCTTGAGGGTGTCAAATTTCATTACCTTGTTGCACCTGTGAAAGTTATCGTTGAGAATGGAAAGGCAAAAGGGCTTGAATGTATCAAGATGGAACTGGGAGAGCCTGACAGTAGTGGAAGACGAAGGCCTGAACCAATACCCAACTCGGAATTTGTAATTGATACGGACTGTATAATAACGGCGCTTAGTCAGGAAGCAGACTTGGAATTTTTAGGCGACGATAGTGGGATAGAAGCTACAAAGTGGGGAACACTTGTTGTGGATGATGGCCTGAAAACCGGTAAAGATGGTGTCTTTGCCGGAGGTGATGTAGCATTGGGGCCAAGTACAATTATTGAATGCATCGCTCAGGGGCATCTGGCGTCTAAGTCGATCGATTGTTACATAAGAGGGGAAGACTTTAAAGAGTCCAAAGATAAAACCTGGGTTACCCTGATAGAAGGAGATTATATCCAGGAGAGGGAAAGTAATTTTGATAGTACTCCTCGTGAAGAAATGGTAACAATACCTAAGTCGCAAAGAGAGTCGTTTGATCTGGTTGA
>CAXMPV010000253.1:0-2714 GCA_964195175.1 uncultured Thermodesulfobacteriota bacterium
AGCGGCAGCATTTTTATTGTTAAAGTTAGCTGATTCCGAGTCTACAGTAAAAATTTATCCCCCTGGTATTGCTGATGAACCTGGCCATCGCTACTCGCAGGAACCCTATAAAGGTGAGGGTTTGGCGAATGCGATTGCAGAAGCTTTTTCCGGTGTTTCCGCTAGTACCGTAAAGACGGTATTGGCCAGCTTTAATGGTGAAAATTTTAATGCCAAGGAATGGGGTGTGGCAGCCATAAGAAACTCGCAATATTTGGATAGTGATTTTGATATCATTCATCCCGCAGATTGTTATGGTGACCTCGGCGCAGCAACGGGCCCGGTGCTGATGGCACTGGCATCTATTGGCATGCAAAAAGGCTATTATGAAAGGCCATCATTGGTGTGGGCATCCTCCGAAATTGAGCAGCGAGCTGCGGTTTATATGGTGTAATTGTTCATGGCGCACTCGCATCATCATCTAGATTTAAAGCGATACAAACTCGATAAAGGAGAGGTGGTTGCGTTCAAAGATAATCTAGAGGCTGCCCATGAAGCTGATGTTGAAAAATCGGACGGCGGTTTATCCTGGTCAGATCCCAGGAAAATACGGGCCATCTGGGGTCAATCTGGTCAATCATTTCAGGCAGAGAAGCGACGCAGTCTTAAAACTGACTGTGCTAGAATCAAAACCAGTCTGGCTGAAAATTAAATCAGCTACTGCAATATAGTGGAGTAAAAATATGGGACAAACAGTATTTGCTAATTCGCGTGGCGTCGATCACAAGGGCAGTGGCGGTATGAGCATGGTTTTTCCTGACGTATGTAAAACGCCCACGCCGGGGGGACCTATACCTATCCCGTATCCGAATATCGGTCAGGCCACCAATACCAGCAAAGGTACCAAAAAAGTAAAAATCGATGGCAAAATGGCGATGGTTAAAGGTGCGAAATATTCCATGACATCCGGAGATGAAGCTGGTTCGGCGGGTGGTGTCATTAGTAGCAAAATCAAAGGTGAAGCCGAGTATATGATGTATTCGTTTGATGTGAAGTTTGAAGGTAAGAATGCCTGCCGCTTAGGTGATCCTTTGTGGCATAACAAGAAAAATATTGTAGGGTAAGACCTTATGCAATCGACGTTAGGTGCTTCACCGGCTTCAGCAGTTAATGAGGACAAACATGATCCAAAAACATGTCCATTTTGCCCAGATGAAGGGGATAAAGGCATTAATAATAAGTTGGTAAATAATTCTTCAACGCTGGGTACTAACTGCGAACAAAATGATACCTTAGGTAATACTAAACCCGAACGTGAAGAGTTTTGTATCATA
Organism: uncultured Thermodesulfobacteriota bacterium; assembly: GCA_964195175.1. Taxonomy (GTDB): domain Bacteria; phylum Planctomycetota; class Brocadiia; order Brocadiales; family Scalinduaceae; genus Scalindua. Next base: position 1,314 of record CAXMPV010000253.1, read on the forward strand.
TATAAAAATCCAAAAACGCAAGAGGAGGATATTTCTGCGGTTAGCTTTCAGGCGCATCACTGTATTCCCGGCAATGCGTCAATGAAATCTGAGAAATCTTCTGGCTATCAACATAAAATATTAAAATATATTGAGAAAGATGAGAACACAATAACTGATAATATTGGCTACGATATAAATAATTATAAAAATGGTATCTGGTTGTGCAATAAGCCCGACCATTTTATCGGTAGAATGAAAGATGGAGAGTGGGATATATATCCGCAATCGGGTATGAAATGGGGTGCGCTATCTAAAAAACATGTAGATAAGCAGTATAAAATGGCCAAAGCCTCAATGATGGAGTCGAATCGACAATTTCATGATAGCCATGGGCCTTATAGTAAAGAAGTCCGTAGGCGTTTAGATGATTTAATGGATGATATAAAAGAAGAAAAGATGGAATGCCCAATCGAAAAAGACAGCAAGAAACCTAATGTAAGACCCCCGTTTGGACTTCTAATAAAGTTAAATGGCTTATCTAAGAACCTAGCTCAGGATCTAAATGGTCCTGCAACGAACTGGAGTGATCCATATTTCACATCTAAATTTTCGAAGAAACTTGCTAAAGAAGTTTCTCAATAAAAAATGAATATTTTATTAAAATTAATCATATTTATACTTAACGGGTGATTGAATGTATTGGCGTTTAACGACAGATGAACCGGATAATGAGGAATTAGCATTAATGGGCAGAGAGCCTGATTTAGATGATTTATTGGATGATTTTCTATGGATACAAGCTACAACACTCACTGTTGACCTGCCTACACCTTTGGAGTTCTATCTTGACCCCGATGAGGGAGATTTCATACCAGTGTACTTTGAGCCAGCTATTCCACTTATGAACGCTAAAATGTTATCTGTTCTAGCCGATGCAGGGGTTGATAATATACAGAGTTATGAAGCCATCGTTTTCGATAAGAACGACAATAAAATTAATGATGATTATTTTGCGGTGAACATTGTTGGCAGAATTGAGTGTGTCGATATGGAAAATTCCGAATATAGAGAAATTGAAGGTAGTAGGCGTCTATATTTCAGAAAAATAATTATCGATGAAGCAAAAACTCATGACGCATTGCTTTTCAGATTACATGAATCGCCTAGCGAAGTCATTATTCACGATACAGTTAAACAACGCCTGGAAAATGAAAATCTGCCCGGACTTGATTTCATAAAAGCAAGTGTATAAAAAATCGTTTTCCATCGTCAATTGGCCGATCTTTGCCTGTAACGACTGAATCTCCGGCTCCCGATCGGGGGCTAATCCATGACCGGATGCAAAGACTTCACTGCTCTGCTCAATCAACTGCTTCTTCCACTTCACAATTAAATTACTATTGATACCATATTGCCGAG
>CAXMPV010000254.1:0-2678 GCA_964195175.1 uncultured Thermodesulfobacteriota bacterium
GGCCCGCAAAACCTCGGTTTCCATAATTGAGATTCAGGTCTGCCTGAAATGGCTGGCAAACTTCCATGCCATCTTTATGGGTAGAGAACCCGCAGGGCTTTGGCCGGTGGGTACTTATTGGCATCTGGATACTCGTCCGGATGAACTCGATGTGATGGATGATATTGAACTCAAACAGGCCGCAAGCCGGATCGATCAGATTCTTCGTGAGAGTCCTTATCAGACCTTTGTGCATGGTGATGCCAAGCTGGCCAACTTCTGTTTTTCTCCTGATGGACAGAAGGTTGCAGCGGTCGATTTTCAATACGTTGGTGGCGGTTGCGGCATTAAGGATGTAGCCTATTTTATTGGCAGCTGTCTCCACGAAGAAGATTGCGAACGCTATGAAGATGAGTTGCTGGATTGGTATTTTGCCAGGCTTAAAGAGGCACTGGTGAAGCGTAAGACTCCCGTCGATCCAGCAGCTGTCGAGGAGAATTGGCGCGCCTTATTCCCGGTTGCCTGGGCCGACTTTCATCGTTTCCTGAAAGGCTGGAGCCCGGACCACTGGAAGATTAACGGATACAGTGAGCGTATTACTCGTGAAGTGGTGGCACGATTGAATTCAGAAAAACTATAAAAAAACAGTTCCAGTTCTTTGTTGTGTAATGAATTGAGGTCTGATAAAGCAATTCTTAAACCTCTTCACTGCCTCAGTCTTTATTGCTTGCTTTTAGATGGCTCTTTTTAAACTATAAAAATATAGTCTTATGCATCTTGAGAAACAGTAAAGGTGTAAAATTTTCGTACTTTTCTGGTGTATGTATTGTAAAAATCATATGTAAACCTCACTCCTGTGTTGTGCAAAATTTTCGTATTATTGTCTGGAAACTATATTGTTTAAGCAAATATTTCGTAGCTCTTGTATTGAATCTATCCCATGAAACCCATCCCATATTTTAGCTGTCGTAGTAATACGTTAAGGCAGAATGACTTAGGTTCTCCTGCCATATCTTAATCCATCAAAACAGATTAATGGTATAGATATTGCGCTACACCTGCATAGCATATTTTATATTATTTGTTTTTTTAACAGGAGGAGCTTGATGTTTTATTCATTTTCAGACTTTATCAAAGTTGTTTCGCGTGTGCCGAGAAAGTGCCTGGCGCTGCCGTTCTTGTTTGCTGTTATTATTTGTCTTGCAACAACAGCTGGTGCTGCTGAAAAGCTGATTGTCGGTGATAAGAAGATAGCTGCAGATTTTCATAAATTACATGAGAAGGGCGAAATAGAGAAAGAATTTCATATCTATGTAACTGACGGATATATAGAGATGGCAGACGGTGAGTATATCTATCAATGGGGTTTTACTCACGCACCGGGTTGGGTAGATGTGGGAGAGATAAAGACTATTGAAGATAGGGATGCCAAATTATTACCGATCCAGGTACCTGGTGATGAGATGCGTTTTCAATCCGGAAAGAACTATATTGTTGTCTTGCACAATGCCGGCTGGTATGAAGCAGAGGAACACTCCGGTATCCAGCATGTGGCACACACCATTCACTGGCATGGTCTTGATTTAATACCAGCAGTTGATGGTATTCCAAATATTCCTTATCCTTCTGTCTTCCCTCAGGAGGTATTTAGATATTTTTTAGCAATTCCTGACGATATTGAAGGGTCATATATGGGACATTGCCATGTTGATTCAACTAACCATATTATGGCTGGATTGTATTTCCCTGTTGTCATTGAGAAAAAGAAGAACGAGATTTATGGATACAGGTACGACCGAGAGTATACACTGTTTTTCTCTGAAGTAGACAGTGAATATATGGAAATGTTGAGAGACATGGGAACTATAACGGACTGCCTGAGTTGGAAATCTAATTACTTTACACTGAATGGTAAGATTTTCATGGACAAGCTGGATAATCCTTTGTCTACGATTAATGATCCGAAGACAAGGCTGGTTGCATACGATGGAGAAATCGTCCTGGTGAGATTAATGGCAATCGGATATGACCATATTTTTGCCTGGCATCCACACGGTTATCACGGACTGATCGTTGGTACAGATGGGAGAAAACACCCGGCTCCTTATGAAAAAGATACAATATTAATAGGTTCTGGTGAAAGATATGACATTTTGTATAATATCCCGGATTTCTCATCGCAGACTGAGTGTCTGTCTTGTAATCGTGGACCTGGTATTACTATTGCCCATGACCATAATCTGATGGGAATGGTTAGTGGGGGAATATATCCACATGGAGGATTGACAATTTTTGACGTGAGGCCAAAGACTGAGCTAATGCTTAGTGGTAATTGATGATTCAAAAGTTTTCTTCAGATTAGTAGGAAATGAGAGCATTTTGACTGTTGAGGGAAAAGGGAAATATCCTTTTTCCCTTTAACAGTTGATGAACTAACTTTTGTATCATCACTCTTAATAAAAGAGTCTGTATTTTAAGTTTTGTATTATTTTGCTGTAGAAGATAATACTATTCCCTCGCCTTAGAATTCAAAACGGTAATTCTTGTAATTATGTTTTCAACCAGTAAATTAATATTCAGATTGAAATCAATGTATTTGATAGACTCTAAAACCTCATCAATTATGGTTATTATCTGTTCCTTGGTTAAGTAATTAGCGTGTCTTTGCAGAGCATCTTCACGGCCTTCATTGAAAAGTA
>CAXMPV010000255.1:0-2663 GCA_964195175.1 uncultured Thermodesulfobacteriota bacterium
GCAAGTTTCTTTAAGCACATCGAATATGTATTAGAACCGTATCTAAGTAAGCTGTAAATTTATCTCTGATAGTTGTTTTGTATTATTGTAGTGCTCAATCCACTCAGGCAATTTATCTGTCAATCCAAGTTCTTTTAAATACGACATATCAATATCTGGAAAAGAAGTCTCAGAAGAACAATTTCCTTGCGTTGTCATTGCATTTGCTATATGCACAGCCGTTAATGCGTTAAACCCGGTTGTTTTGTCTTCCACTGACTGGAGTTCAGGATCAACATCTTTTGATCCTGTTTCACCTGAATCTTCCTGAACAGACTCATTTGACGTAGCAAACATACTCTCTATCAACCTTGACGGGTTGTGGTGAAAGGCAACCACTTCAACCACATTACGGGGAATACCCCAAAGCCCTAAAAGATAAGCACCAAGCTCTGAATGAGAAGCACCCATAACGGTATACTCAGCCTCTGCAAAACTGCAACCGGTAGTTTCAGTAAGTTCCATCACTTTATTGTACTTTCTGGGCACTTTCAACAATATCAATTTTCCTATGTCATGCAACATCCCGGCGATCATTGCCTCTTCAACTACTTTTCTATCAGCCTCTTCAGCACGAGCAATATCTGCGGCAAGCCGACCTGTCCTCAAACTGTGCCTCCACATTTTCAACAAAGAAAATCCACATAATTCTGCATCTTTTGAAATGGAAGAAAACACATGAAGAGAAAGCACAAGTGATTTCAGCGACTCTATCCCTACAAAAACGGCTGCTTGCTGCGGATCAGTAATTTTTATCGGAAGAGCAAAAAAAGAAGAATTAACCAACTGTAAGATTTTGGCAGACATTGATACGTCCTGTGAAATAATACGGCCCACTTTTTTAAGAGAGGCTTCTGGAGACTGCATTTCTGCTACAATTAAATTATATAGAATAGGAACACTAGGCAAATTTCTAATCCCTGCTACAATCTTTTTAAGTGTATCGTCTCTAAGCAGATCTCTAAGTTTACAGGTACGCTCAATAGTATTTTTCATTGTTTCTGCACGACATAGCTTCATCAAAAATTGGTGTACAGCCATAGTTGACGTCAAAACCTCTTCCGGATCAGAAAGTGCTGAATAGATGATGCGAACTGTTTCGGGATAGCGTTCACTGACAATGCCAAGTAATTCTATACCATTCATTCCCTGTATAGAGATATCGGGTACGACAACATCGAAGGAATTCCTGGACATGATATCCAGAACTTCTTCTCCACTCGCGACAACTTCCATCTCCCATTCAGGACACATAGGCTCAAGCGCCTTTTGTAATTCTCTGGCCACACCCGGATCACTATCTACAAATAGAACCCTTCTCATCACACACCTTTCACTAAAAAAAGTTATTGAGCAGGTAAAAGGCAAATTCTGCCGTATAAAAAACATATGTATGCCTGTTTATTACTTTTCGGTAGAAAGAACGAAAAGATTAGAGAAAAATAATAAAAAACTATATTTTGTTGAAAGGATAGAAACCTTTCAAAATGGAGATTCTTAAGTCACGATCATGATTGACTTTTGGCAAAATGTATAGATAGCTGCAATGATTTGGCAATGTTATTTTTGGCCTTGAATGAAATATAGAAACAAAACAATACAACCCTGCCCATTCAATTCTCCTTGACAAAAAAATGGTCTAAAATATAATTACTTAACACTTTATAATACAACGCAATTTTTAGTTAAGGCAGAAGTGACTAAAATACTTGAAGTATTTAATAATCAAAAGATTATAGTAAAAATCACTATTTTAAATAAGGGTAATTATAACGGTATCATTTGAGGATATAAATATGGAAAAAATAGAAGGTAAGGTTGCAAAGATACTCGACGAATACAGTATTGTAATTAATATAGGTCGAAATAATGGTGTGGTAAATGGAATGGTGTTTGCCGTTTTCGTACAGAGTGATGAGGAGGTAAAGGATCCGGATAGTGGAGAGGCCCTGGGAAAACTGGAAAATATCAAGGAACATGTCTTTGTGGCTCATGTGCAGGACAAGTTCTCAACCTGTGTTGCCGGAGAAAAGGACGCGTCCTGCGAACATGAATCTCATGGCGCACAGACACTAAGCGGGGCTATGATGGCCGAATCCATGACAGGAATGCCCGGAAGCAACAAGCTCAGTAATGAAAAACTGAATGTTAATACCTCTCAGATCACCGGTATTCCTCAGTTGGGTCCGATATCAGTCGGCGATATGGTATGTGCTCTTGAGGTAAATGGATAGTCTAGAAGGTGACAATTTACATTCAAAAAGAGCAAGAAGCGGTCGGCTTTGAGACTGAGCAAGGAATGATGTAACTCATGGCTTTAGCCTTGAGCCACTCTAAAATGTAAAACAAATGAAATGTATATAGCCAGGGACAACTCAAACCTGAAGGTATGAGTTACATTTCATTTGAGGAAAACTAAGTAATCCCAGTTAACTATGAAAATATTAAGATCACAAGAAGGTAACATCACGCAGGAAATAGAAAAGCTCAAGCAGGGAATGAGCATATTTGCTAATACTGTGACCAAAGGGATGGAGGCAAAAACGAAAGAGGTCTTTGGTGAACCGTTGTCTCCATCTGAAAGTGCCAGGCGTGTAATTAATGACGTAATAGAAAAGGGTGAT
>CAXMPV010000256.1:0-2649 GCA_964195175.1 uncultured Thermodesulfobacteriota bacterium
TTTGTAGTTAAAGCCTTTAAAAGACTGGTTTTACCTGCCCCAGAAGGTGCTGATACAATATATAGATTTCCGCTTTTGTTCATATTTTCTATTTTACTTTTTAGGTTGTGCTAATTGTTTCTTATAAGGTAAAGCTAGAAACAATTACAATGCAGTTTATTCAAGCTATCATAGCCGTTTTCAGTAAGCTTAACAAAATCATTTTTCTGAAATAATTGTTAAACATTTATTCAATATTCTGAACCTGCTCACGCATCTGCTCAATAATAACCTTAAGCTCAACTGCTGCAGAGGTAGTTATTTTGTTAATTGATTTAGAGCCGAGAGTATTGGCCTCTCGAACGAGTTCTTGCATTAAAAAATCAAGTCTTCTGCCAACGTTACCACCCTTGCTGAGAATTCGACTAATTTCTATTACATGGGTATCAAGGCGATCAAGTTCTTCAGCAATATCAGCCTTTTGTGCCAGATAGACCAATTCATGTTCAAGGCGATCTTGATCCAGCTCGACATTTGCTTCTTTAAAGCGGTTAATTATTCGATCTTTTTGCCATTGTAAAATAGCGGGGAATTCTCCTCGCACAAGTTCTACCTGCTCGTTAATCAAGGTTATTCTATCTAGCAATAACTGCTTCATCGCATCACCTTCTCGAGCTCGTGCAATAAGCAATTCTTTAATCGCCTGATCAAAGAGCGCTAATATGGCGGTATCTCTTTCTTTTTCATCGGTGACAGGTTCCTGAAGTACACCTGGCCATTGCATGAGTTGCAAGGTGCTAAAGTGATCGGAATTGTTACTGAGCTTTCTTATTTTTTCATGGGTTAGTTGTAGTGATTGAATCAGACTTTCATTGACAGATAAACTGGCTTCAGTTTTCTCTGCTGTAGTATATCGTAAATTGATATCCAATTTTCCGCGATTGAGTTTTTTCCGCAGTTTTTCCCGTATTGGCATTTCCAGATGTCGTACAGATTCGGGAAAACGAAAGTTCATATCTAGAAAGCGTTGATTAACTGAGCGGATCTCCCATTGAACATTACCAATTTCAAGATTTTCGCTGACCCTTGCGAAGGCCGTCATACTATATATCATAACCTTGTAACCCCACTGAATATTTAAACCACAATAATTTTTTGATATTGTACCTTAAAATAAATGTTTTTTATTGTTTGATGTAGCGCAGTATTAGCAAATATTAGTTAATTTATACCAACAAAAATGGTTGAATAGTTGGTTTAAGGTTATAATTGTCGAAATTATTTTCAATAACCTATGAATAAAAGGAAATGCCATGCGCCCAGATGGACGTACAGTTAACCAACTTCGACCTATATCAGTAACAAGAAATTATACTTGTCACGCAGAAGGCTCAGTTTTGATTGAATTTGGAAATACCAAAGTACTGTGTAATGCCAGTGTTATTGATGGTGTTCCAAGATTTCTCAAAGGTAAAAAGCAGGGTTGGATAACTGCAGAATATGGCATGTTGCCACGGGCAACCCATACCCGCTCAGGCCGGGAAGCTTCACGGGGAAAGCAGGGTGGACGTACCCTAGAAATTCAGCGTTTGATAGGCCGCTCGTTAAGAGCTGCAGTTGATTTAAAACAGTTGGGAGAGTACACCATTCAACTTGACTGTGATGTCATTCAGGCTGATGGAGGCACTCGTACTGCCTCAATATCAGGTGCTTGTATCGCGTTAGTTGATGCCCTAACCTGGATGCGTGCTAATAATAAGATTAAGAGCAACCCGCTCAAACAAATGATTGCTGCTATTTCTGTTGGAGTTGTTCGCGAGGAAGCTGTTCTAGATCTAGATTATATCGAAGATTCAACCTGTGGCACTGATATGAATGTGGTGATGACTGAAGATGGTGGCTTGATTGAAATTCAGGGTACTGCAGAAGATGGTAGTTTTAGTATCGATGAACTGGGTCAAATGCTTGAATATGCCAAACAAGGTATCCGTGAAATTGTCGACATTCAACATGCAACATTAAACGCGGGGTAGACATGCAAGATTTTCAAGAAGACTTTCTTAATTTTGCCATTGAAAGAGATGTTCTAAAGTTTGGCAGTTTTACCTTAAAATCAGGCCGGGTGAGCCCTTATTTTTTTAATGCGGGTAATTTTCATACAGGTCGAGATTTATCTTTGCTTGGCAAAGCCTACGCTGAAGCCATTGTCTCCTCTGGTATTGAGTATGACGTACTGTTTGGACCTGCCTACAAGGGAATCCCCCTGGCTTCTGCTACATCTATTGCTTTGAGTGATAACCATCAGCAGGACACGCCTTGGTGCTTTAATCGTAAGGAGAAAAAAGCCCATGGTGAAGGCGGGGTTACCGTTGGCACACCTTTACAGGGAAATGTGTTGATTATTGATGATGTCATCACTGCAGGAACAGCCATACGAGAAGCCATGGATCTTATCATAGCTTCCGGCGCCAAACCTGCTGGAGTTGTCATAGCCCTCGACCGTCAGGAAAAAGGCAAAGGTGAGCGATCAGCGATTCAGGAAGTTGAAGAAGATTTTGGTATTCCGGTAATTTCCATTATTAAGCTTGAAAACATTTACCAATATCTGGTAAAACAAGGTCTAGATGAGAAATTAGTGGCAAGTATTCAGCAATATCGAAGGGATTATGG
>CAXMPV010000257.1:0-2647 GCA_964195175.1 uncultured Thermodesulfobacteriota bacterium
CGCTAACTCGGCCTGCCTCGACCTCTCTTCTCATAAACCGAAGCATTGAATCATTTCTGTAGTTGGGATCGCTTAAACCTGGTTTAACTTCCTGCTTTTGCTCCGAACGAACGCCCATTAATTCTTGTAAGGATCTGTTTCGCTTAATGTATCTCGGCAAAAGAGTGGCAACAAGGCTTATTGCTGAAAATACCAGTAATATCAAAACACTACGTTTCATTGTAAAGATATCCAGGAAACAAGTTTATTAATTTGAGGATAGCATATTTATCACCTGATAATACACTTCTGTATGGTATGAAAACTTGAAGATTGTGCAGCTGAACTGGCATGTTTATTGCGATTCTATCCAATCAGAAAAGGAATTTTCCTACTAAAGACTTTGCTGTTTGTGTCGATAATAAAGATAAAAAAACTAGAAAAGACTTTTAAATTTCCGTGTAACGAATTGCTTCGCAACCTAAAACACATATAACCTATATTAAATAAATCGGTGGGTTGAAGCTACTGCACGGCACTGTAAGAGCCTTTTTTTATTTGATGCAAACTGCCCCCCTTCGGCATAACTAAAGAGTATACATACTACAAATCAATGCATGCAACTTGTTCAGGCAAGTAAGATTGAATCGACATGCTGGACATTGTCTTCTCTACTGAATAGATGTGCAAGCTTCTGTCTCGCCTGTCCGATTGTCAGAGGGAGTGGATTCATTGGAAACTTATCTTTGTCACGCAACAGTTCCATTAATTGTGCTATCTGTGGTAGCTCCAGTTTAAGGTTGCTAAGCTTTTCTGAGTCTGTAAAAATACTTTCCGGAGTACCTTCCTGCAGAACGATACCTTTATCCATAATAGCAACCCTGTCCATATGAACAGGTACAAGGTCAACAGAATTTGTGGCAAGTATTATGGTAATACCCTGTTCTTTATTCAGATCATTCAGTATCTTCATTACGGTTTTTACACCATCAGGGTCAAGCCCACTGGTCGGTTCGTCTAATATGAGCACTTCCGGTTCCATGGCAAGGATTCCGGCTATACATATTCGCTTGCTCTGACCGTAGCTGAGTGCGTGGATTGCCTTCTTGGCAAACTCTTTCATTTTTACCAGTTCGAGTGCCGTATTAACCCTGCTCATAATTTCATCGTAGCCTAGACCCAGATTTGTCGGACCAAAGGCAACATCCTCCTCAACCGTAGGCGCAATGAGCTGATCATTAGGGTCCTGGAAAACCATTCCTACTTTCCTGAAAACTTCTCCTGATTTATAAAGACCTAATGCTTTATTATCTAGAATCACGGAACCTGACACGGGCTTTAACAGACCATTGAAATGTTTCAGTAATGTCGTCTTTCCTGAACCGTTTGCACCAAGTACAGCAAGGAATTCACCTTCCCGAACATCAATGTTAGCGCCATTCAGCGCCTGTGTACCATCAGGGTATTTATGAGTTAGCTCTTCGACTTTTATTTTAATAGTCATAATTTAAACAGGACACCGATCTTCGCAGATACTCGTAGTTAAAAACTTTTTTTAATAAAAGGTAAAGACTCTTCCTCACACGAAGACACAAAGAGCACAAAGGAAAGCTTTAAAACTTTTCCCTCACGCCAAGTCGCCAAGAACGCCAAGGGTTGTAATATTTTTATTTCCAATTCCTCTTCTAAATCTTTTTAACTTTGCGCTCTTTGCGTCTTTGCGTCTTTGCGTGATTATTTTTTTAATTCCTTACCAGAAAAATCCCAAATAGGATAAGAGTGCCAGTAAAGCCCCACATGATAAAAACAGGGCATAATCGCTTCGCACTAGTGGATTAAGTTGAACGGTTAGCACCCGCCCCCCATCGTAGCCCCTGGAGACCATTGCGATATGAGCACTTTCCGCCCTGGTAATTGATCTGATAATCAGCATACCTCCAAGGCTTCCAAATGATTTAATTGTCTTAAACCATGTAACGTATCCCAGCCTGCTTCTTTGCGAAGACATCATTGTCTCCGTCTCTTCAATTAGTAAAAACAGATATCTATATACAAATGACAAAACTTCTATCAGGGTCTCCGGTATCTTCATCCAGCGGGCGGCCATGCATATCTTTGTAATCGTTGTTGTAAAGGATAATAAAAGCATGAGCATTACCCCCCCCGCCACCTTTGTAAATAACAAAAGACCAATCTGCAATCCCTCTTTTTTAAACGCAAGCTCATAACCGAAAAGCGTACCGGAAAACATTACTGTCTCGCCCTTGTGCAACCCCATTATAATCAGGATAAATACCCCGAACAGAAACGGCATCATCATTCGAAGGCCTAACGTTAGAAATGACACCTTTATGGTCATTAGCAATATTAAGGATGTAACAAAAAACAGTAACGGAAGCGTAATGTCATTAGATAAAATATTAAGGACCAGGCCTATACCAATATAAAACAATTTGACCCTTACCTCTATATTGGTAAGCCAGTTGTGCCTCTGCGCAAAATGATCCATGACAACATGCTTTAATATTTCCATATTTATCAGTTTTTAGACAGGATAACAGGATAAACCAGATAGGTTCGCTTCCTGTTTATCCGTTATTCTAAATTCTTTATTTTTCGCTTAATTTCAACTTTACTTTCACCAAAGATAAGAATAAGACCTACAGGT
>CAXMPV010000258.1:0-2629 GCA_964195175.1 uncultured Thermodesulfobacteriota bacterium
CTTCGTAGTTTTCTTTCTTTAGGGAGTCTAATGCTCTTTGTTGAGGCTCTACTGCAACAGCTCGTTCTGCAACGGGCTCAAGTAAATCTAAAATACCACCCGCTCCTGTGCCAACATCCATCCATTTTTTATTACTGATTACAGAAAGGAACTGGTTTTTTCTGCGAGTATCATCTTCAGAAGAATCGATTAATGCCTTTTCTCTACTCTCTTCTTTCCAGTAATGCGGAAATTCCACTTTGTCATTATAATGCGATATATCCATGTGCTCCGTAGTTGATGTAAAAATCACACCTGATTTTTTACACCTCATAATAGAGATATCTTCTCTATCCCTTACTCTCGGATAATAGGATTCAATAGCGTTTTCATCACAAACACCCAAATCACATAACATTTTAGCTATTTTATTTTTCATCGTATTTTTTCCAAAATTTAAAAGCTTTAAAGTATCTTTAAATACTCCAACCACCATCGACCACAATATTTTGGCCAGTGATATACATTGAGGCATCACTTAATAAAAATACCAGGGCACCAGTCAGGTCTTCTATATCTGCCATCCTGTTACCGATAACTGTTTTGTTAGTATATTGCGTCACAAAATGTTCTGACTGGTTATTATAAACACCCCCAGGAGATATGGCGTTCACCCTTATGTCATGCTTACCTAAATATGAAGCGAGATACTTTGTCAACGTTAACAAAGCGCCTTTTATCGCAGAGTATTCTACCGGGCTTGTGAAGCTCCCGTCTTCATATAGTTCAAATCTTGGCGCCATGAAACCATAGATCGACGCAATATTAACGATCACACCGCTCTTCTGCTTAACCATAATTCTGGACACTTCCTGAGACATCAAAAAATATCCACCTAGGTGCAGGTTTACATTCTCACAAAAATCTTCATAGGTAACATCCTCAAACTTTCGTCCATAATTTTTATTTCGAGGATATGCATTGTTGACCAATGCGTCAATTACTTGGTGTTTATTGATTATTGCATCAATCATGTTTCGCACTGATTCCTTGGATGTAATATCCACCTTCAGGAATTCAATCTTATCTGTAGCTAACTCTAATGAAAGCTCATCCTTCACTTTATTGCCTGAAACCTCGTCGAGGTCTGCAATAATAGCTGTTGCACCACATGCAGCCACGGCTTTAACAAAGCCTTTTCCGATTAAGCCTGCACCGCCGGTTATGATGATGACTTTATCGTTTAAATCAGATTGTAATTTCATTTATTTCAACTTCTCTGTTTTCTTTTCTGGAAATATTTGCGGCAATCAGAACTTTCATTGAATTAATAACAAGCTCAGGATCAATTACTGGTTTTTCTGTCCTGACCATTTCTATAAAATCAGCAAGCAATCGCCGGAACATAGTGAAATTATCATTGGTTTCAGCGTGGAACCTTTTTTTATCACTCCAAAAATCAAATTGTAAGGTTTTTGAGCAATCCCCTAAGGCATCTATATATATTAAGGAGTTGTCTGTATTTTTGATCATCATTGACGTGTGTTTTGCCTGGTAACAAGATACGCTCTTGGCATGAAACCCGGTAACACTAAATATTCCATCGAGCATATGGATTCCGTATTTCTCTAGGCTATTTACAACCGCGCCCCGTATTAGCTTAATGTCACCAAAGCTATCTATATTGCCTCTAATCTCATCAAGCTCTCTTGCGTATCTGGCACCAGCGCAGGACATGAGTTTGCCGTTTTCGAGGTATTTTTTGAAAAATTTTAATTCTTCTATTTCTAGGCTAAGCGGCTTATCGATGAACACGAACTTACCTTTTTCTAGAAAAGCCTTTGCCAATGGATAATGTGTTTCATAATCATCTCTTGCGATTAGCACACCATCGACTGCGTCTAGCATGTCATCTATATCTACGACTATGTTGGGGATATTGGAGGCTTTTGCTAGTTTTTTTGTTTGCATGGGGTCCTGCGTCCACGCATGGGTTACCTGAACATTATCAAAACCAAATTCAGATGAGTCCCGGATTTTAATGTAGTCGTATATAACATCCCATCCCGAGTTTTTCATGCCTTCTTCATCAAAGCCGTTGATTATGGCCGAAAATGAGAACGGATGGCCGTTCCCTTCGTTGATTCCAATTATACCAAGTTTGATTGGGCCTACCATGCGGTCCAACCTCCATCGACGCAGATGTTCTGGCCTGTTATATATCCTGATGCATCAGAACACAATAGCGCAATGACGCCTTTCAGGTCGTCAGGGTTTCCTATTCGGTTAAGCATTGTTTTGGATTCTAAGGTACCTATGAACTCTTTATTCTCCAGTATGCCGCCAAACGGAAAGGGGCCAGGGCTAATCGCATTCACCCGAATACCTTCAGGTGCTAAAAAGCTGGCCAAGTATTTGGTAAGCTGAATTACACCTGCTTTTGCAGCACCATAACTCGGTGGATTTGCGTGCTCTGTACCCACATACATTTTGTAATCTGGCGCCACATGACCATACATAGAAGCTATATTTACGATAACGCCCTTTGTCTTCTTAAGGTAAGGAGATGCCTTTTTGATGGTATAAAATACGCCATTGAGACAAACATCAATGTCGTACTTCCAGTCATCCATACTAATTGATTCAAACG
>CAXMPV010000259.1:0-2625 GCA_964195175.1 uncultured Thermodesulfobacteriota bacterium
TCTGTAGTAGTATTAAGGAAATAAGAAATAATGAAAAGTTTCTTGAAATCAGCAGTGTTTGCACTGTGTATTCTTGGTTTTTTTGTGTTTGTCTGTATGTATGTGACAGGGCTTTCCGGAGGTGGTGGCGGAGGTGGTGGCGCTACAGGGATAAACCCTGAAGCTGGAGAAAAGATATATTGGGGTGATGGCCAATGTCACACCTGCCATAGTATTGGTACTTCCGGAAGCGCAACAAGAGGGCCTAACCAGGAAGGACTTGCGGCAAGGGCTGAGGAGAGGGCAAAGGAAGCAGGCCTGGCTTCCGGTCTTGAATATCTGGTTGAATCAATCGTAAATCCCGCCGCTTTCGTAGTAGAGGGTTATGATAATATAATGCCGAAAGTTTATGATGCTCCTATTATGTTAGGACGTGAACAGATACAAGCTGTTCTAACGTATCTGCAGACATTGGGAGGTGAATCTGACATAGAGGCAGTTGCAAAATTTGCAGAAAAAATACCTGAGACATCTGGAGAAGCAGTGGCTCCATGGGTGCCTCCTATAGATGTGGATATAAAAGAGGGCGAGTTGGTATTTTTTGATGAATCAAGAGGCGTGACTTGTTCGAAGTGCCATGTCTTAAACGGAAAGGGTTCTAAGGTTGGACCTGATCTTACAGGCATCGGTGCAGTTCAGACACCTCAGTATCTTATAGAATCAGTACTCAAACCTAGTGAGATAATAGTAAAAGGTTTTGAAACAATGTATCTGATGACGAATGATGGTATGGCCTATAACGGGCTCCTGGTAAGTCAGGATGAAGAGGAAGTTGTCTTGATGGTTGATGAAGACGGGGCGATGGAGGAATACGTTTTCTACCCTGATGAGATAGCTCAGATGCAGAAACAAGACGTCTCTATTATGCCGGGTAATTTCCAGGACATGCTGACTACAAAAGAATTTTATGGTGTTATATTGTTTCTTTTAAGTCAGAAATAAAATTAATAAAAAATCTAAGAAATAGGCTGGTAACTAGTAGAAAAGGTAGCTTGATGGCAAAGAAAAAAAAGGCAAATAAAAAGAATTCGTATTCTATGATACTGATGGTGGTGGCTGTACTAATAGTATTTGTCATTATCAAAGTGATTGCTCCATATGCTTTCATGATTCTGCTGGGAATAGATCACACTATGCCTACGCCGAGCACGCTGTTGCTCTGGTACATGATTCTCGCAATACTTGCTTGCCTTGTTTATGTTTCGACCAGCGATCTCAAGTGGGCAAATTTCCTGAGCTTCATTCTGCCTGCAGGTAATGATAAGCTTAAATTGCTGTTTCAGAAGATGATAATTATTTCTATTCCTTTACTGGTAGGTTGGTTTGTATATTCAGGGACTGTGCCTGGTACCGCTTCTCCTGTAGAGCTGAGAATTCAGCATCCTACATTACCGCAGGAGTTCGAGAAGATGGAAAATCCTTTCTTACATGCTGACGAAGCAACAAAAAGAAGATGTATTGAAGAGGGTAAGCATCTTTATCAGCAGAACTGTCGTCCTTGTCATGGGTCTAAGGCTGATGGAAACGGGCCTTTTGCCAATGCATTTCGATTAAGACCTATTAATTTTACCGACCCCGGAACAATCGCAACTGTAGTAGAGGCTTTTGCCTTCTGGAGGATCAGAGAAGGTGGACCAGGGCTTCCGGCTGTGTCTACGCCATGGGATTCTGCAATGCCTGCCTGGAAAGATGTTTTGACGGAAACGCAGATTTGGAAGATAATAATGGGTGAATATGCGACCGCAGAAGTTCAGGCGCGTCAAAGAGAAGAGATGGAACACTAAAATTATTTGGATTTTATATATGTGCAAAATAAATTATAACATAATTTTCAGAAGTGTCTTTGTATGCATGATGGCGGGAGTATTCGCAGTTATGAGTATGTGTGAAGATTCTGCTCAGGCTACACAGGTATTTAGAGAATATAAGAAAGAAGTTGGCGGAAAAATACCGGAAACGTCAGATGCGATAGCTGCTGGAAAGAAAATCTACGAGTCAAAATGCTACTATTGTCATGGTATTAAAGGTGACGGAAACGGATCTGATGCTCCGCGTCTGGATCCAAAACCAAGAAACTTTACGAGAGATGAATATAAGATACGTTCTACGGCATTAGGAGTTCTTCCTACGGACGAGGACCTGTTCAGGATAATATCAAGTGGTGTAGAGGGAACTGCTATGCCTTTCTGGAACTCATTGTCTGCGGAAAAGAGATGGCAGGTTATCTATTATATCAAAACCTTCAATTCTGAATTTAAGGAAAAGGGTGAACGGGCAGTAGCATCATTAGGAGGCGGAAGTGCTTCCAGTCCCGATTCCATAAAACGAGGCAAGAAATTATTCAAAGAGGCTAAGTGTATCCTGTGTCATGGTGAAGACGGCAGAGGCGAGGGAGCACTTACAACTACTCTGAAGGAACAATGGGATCTTCCGTATAAGGCAAGAGATCTTACTCAGAGCTGGATGTATAAAGGCGGTCACACAGAAGAGGATATTTATAGAACTGTAACAACCGGTCTGAACGAGACTCCTATGGGTTCATACGCTGATTATCTTACGGATGAAGATAGATGGCATCTCTCTCAT
>CAXMPV010000260.1:0-327 GCA_964195175.1 uncultured Thermodesulfobacteriota bacterium
TGAAGCGGTAGATGATGAATTGCGGCAGGCGATTGTTAATATTGATTGCACATTGAGAGGTTTTCTGGGTGCACTGAAGGAGATGCGTAGAGATGTAGTACGGTCAGTGACTACAGCGAAACTTATTAATACTATCAGGGAAGAAAAAATGGCGGAGGATATAGTTGGTGCTGCTGACAATGTGCTCAAAACATTTGACTGTGTGATCTTTGGTGATATCAATAGAGATGAGATTAAGAAGGCCATGGATGGGGTACAGGAGATTCTAAAAGAGGCGAAGAGGCGGAGTTATTATTAGCTGCATTAAGGAAAATTTAAAAGTCGGAG
>CAXMPV010000260.1:346-2606 GCA_964195175.1 uncultured Thermodesulfobacteriota bacterium
ATTGCCAAAGGTACTATGCTTCCTTGCCGTACTGTTTGCAATTCTTGCTTTTTCGAGGCCCCAATCCAGCTATCATGAATCAGAGGTATCGTATCAGGGTCGTGAAATAATACTTTCCATAGATACATCGTTCAGTATGACAGGAGAAGCGATGGAGAAAATCAGGGATGTTGCCAAGGATTTTATAAGGAAAAGAAGCCATGATATGATAGGTATCACCATGTACGGAACTGATGCAGTTGTCGTTGTACTTCCTACCTGGGAAACAGAGTTATTAGAGAAGTCATTAGACCGGATTGAACCGCATCATGTTGGCGTAAGGACTGCTATCGGAGAGGGGCTTTTTACTTCCATTCTTGCGCTTATTGAGAGGGACATGGGGCAGGTCTTTGAGATTAGCAAATTAAGAAAGAGCATAAACCGGGTGGAAGGGCTTGGGAAATATGCCCTGGATTTTGCAAAAATTGTTCAGGGCAGGGGCACAATGAAAAACAAGGTAATAATTCTGTTTACAGACGGTATATATAATGTGGGTATAAATCCGACCAGACCACTCCGCTTTATTAAAAGGCTGGGGATAAAGGTACACGTGATATCCGTACCTGCATCAGCGGAGACAGGTGTGGAGCACGAACAGGCTGCCGAGAGAACCGCATCATTGAGAAAAGGTGTTGAATCAACAGGAGGGAAATTTTTCGCAGCTGAGAATTATGAAGAAGTAGAACAGTTCTATACCGAGATTGACAGGATAGAAAAGGAAAAAATAATTATGGAAACGATCGTAAAGAAAAAAGACCTGTTCTTCATCCCTACAGCGATCAGCATCTGCTTCTTATTAGGTATGATAGTGATTGAGAATATATGGTTAAAGATGCCATGATAAGATTCTTCGTTTTCCTCAGGATGACAATGTGAACCAACATGTCATTCTGAACGAAGAGGAGCGGAGTGAAGAATCTATTTTAAGCTTTTGTGTCTTAGTGCCTTAGTGGCAAAAAGTGAGAGAAAAATGAATAAATATACAATAATCAAAATAACGTTTCTTGTTATAGCAATAGTACTAATTGCCTGTGGACGTGGATACTGGAGTCGGTGCAGACTTGCCGAAAATGTAAAGAAGGATGTGGCAATGGGAAGGTATAATAAAGCGTTTGAAGCAATGGAAGGAGTGAAGGGCTCAATGTTATATAGGGTTTCTAAATACTTTGACAGGGAAGACCCTTATGTTGCATACAATACAGGGGTGGTGTTGATGTTAATGGGTGATACTAAGACGGCGGGTGCGGAATTTAAGCAGGCTGTCAGAACAGACAACGAAAAAATTAAAAAAAATGCCATATATAACAGGGCGAATATAATGGCAACAAATATGGATTTTATTGCGGCGGCAGAAGAGTATTCGAATGTGCTCATGATAGATCCTGACGATTTTGATGCAAAGAAGAATCTTGAGAGAATGAGGCTGGGGCAAAAACAGCTATCAACGTTGTTCTCTCAGGTTAAGCAGGAGAGAGAGGAGAGGATCCAGTCTCTGAAGCTGATACCATGGGGTAACAGATATAGACATGGTGGAGAACCAAAGATCAAGTGGTGAAATTGTTAAACAGAATTGCAGAATATAATTGTGGCATGGACAAGCTTGTTTGTTCGTGTCTCTTTTTTTTGTAAAACCGTAGCCGATAATTGCAAACAGATCAGCCGCAATCTGCTTAAAAATACGGCTGAGTAACTATGGTACTATCTAAATAAAATGTTATTTTTTTCACAACAACAATATCTGATTTACATACTCTCTGGAGTGGTGCTGGTTTTTCTTGTTTATCTTTATTCGTCAGGAAGAAAGCGGGTGTGGTTAAACCGCTTTGGCGGGCTTGATATTCTGCAGGGATTCAGCAGGATACCAAATACCGCGCAAAATATTATGAAAGGTCTGATGGTCAGCGCCTCGTTTTGCGGTCTATGTATGGTTTTGGTAGGGCCTAAGTGGCAGACAAGTGAAGAGTATTATGAGAAGGAAGGTATGGAGATTGTATTCGTCCTTGATGTGTCGCTTAGTATGCTGGCTGAAGACGTGAGACCTAATAGATTGCAAAGGGCAAAGATAGAGATGGAAAACCTGATTAAGGGTCTTGATAATGATTATCTGGGCCTGGTAGTATTTGCCGGTAGAGCATTTTCCATGCTTCCTTATCTGACTACAGATTATGATAGTATTTATTTGAGAATTTTACATATGATTAATGAAAATTACTCGCGGTTT
>CAXMPV010000261.1:0-2585 GCA_964195175.1 uncultured Thermodesulfobacteriota bacterium
TCGTCGAGAGTTCCTCCCCACGGAGGACACAGCGTTGACTTTTCCATGGCGGCAGAACCCTTTGTAATAAAGTTCACAAGATAGTCATCAGTCAGCGCAGCCATATACTCTACATTGGTTAAATCTGTCGGGCTAGGCTTAAGATCTATGGTAAAGTAGATTCCTTTACCATTAGCCGACTTACCGTGACATGGGCTGCAATAATAGAGAAACGCTCCTTTTGGCGAAATCAGATATTCCTTAGTTGTTTCAATCAGTTCATACTTCTTCTCCGGTTCTGTGGATTCGCCTTGAGCAGTCTCTGCCTGAGTCTCTTCAGAACCATTTACATAACTGATTGATGTTCCTGCTACAACAAAGAAACATATGAGTACGATTATATAATTTTTTATTAATATTTTCATATTTTCCAGTTTATTTTTTATCTTTACAAGACATCAGATAATGTGTTAGCGCGGTAGCTTCTTCATCAGAAAGATTATAATTAGGTTCGATTGCGTCCGGAACCTCATGATGAGGATCTTTCAAGTGGAAGAATATAAAGCCATTCTCCATCCTGTCACCAACTCTTTTCAGATTAGGACCAACGATACCACCCTCACTTATGGTATGGCATGCTTTACAACCCTTTGCCACATATAACTCTTTTCCTTTGTTAATCTGATCTTCTGTAGGATTAACACTGGCAAAAGCTTCTAGATCAAATTCATCACTTACAAAAAACTCTTCAACAAAGTCTGACCCCGTCTGAGCTTCTTCTGAAGTGAGATTGAATTTCGGCATCTGCTTAAGTAATGGTCGGATTATGTCTGGCGTCTCAATAAAACCTTTAATCCAATCCCCTTTCAGCTTACTGCCTTCATGTGTAAGCTCCGGTGCGAAAGGACCTCCGTGCCCCTGTATATTATGGCATGTCATGCATTTGACATCATTTAGTAATTTCTCAAACTCATTACTTGTTTCAGCCACACTCTTCTGCTTCTTGACAGGTAGCAATTCTGAAATACCCTCTATCTCATGACACACGAAGCATCGATTGAATTCCATGATTCTTTTCCCTCTTTCAGCCAGTGTGCCCTCAATAACAATTGAAGGTGGTTCAACTACTACTTCTTCAGCAGCTTCATCAGCCACGGTTTCTTCTACAGCAATGGTTTCTTCTCCGCTACCATCTTCTTCCTCATCGTCCTCGTCTTCATCATCTTCTTCCGGTTTGAAATCCCAATCCTGCATCAAGTATTCTACAAGCTTTCTCAATTCATCATCTTCAAATCTGTATCTTGACATCTGAGTTTCATGAAAATAGCCTCTAGGTTCCTTTATCCACTGGTATAACCAGTCGCGATTTATCTTCTCTGCCACTTTGCCAAGGTCAGGCCCTACACCAACAGCTCCACCTTTTCCTTTTACAGGATGACAAATATTACATCTTGCACGCCCCCAAATCGCTTTTCCGCCTGAGACCAATGTATCCATCTTATCGTATTCATCATCAGTCATGTCGTCTTCCGCTTTCAGCAAACCCGCATCCCACGTCTGTTTGGGAAAACTACTGTCAGCAATACTTTCCAGATAAGCAATGACAGCATCAATATCATCAGAACTAAGCATAAGCCTGGGCATTCTTGCATTTGGTATCATAGCACTTGGATTATCTATCCACTTCTTAAGCCACTCTTTATTCGCCTTATGTATTACATTTTTGAGTGTAGGTCCATTTTTTGATCTTTTGTACGGATCTTCAGGTTCAAAAGGCAATTGCTCATAATCCTTATCACCTCTATAAATAGACTCTATTTCAAGAAGGAGTGGATCAGGTTCCAGAGATTGTGCATAATCTGTTTTCACACAAGTCAGAATACAACCTATTACCACGAAGGCCATTACAAATATTGATATATGATTTAATTTCTTCTTGTTAATCATTTTATTTTACGTTCAAAATTATCTACTATAAATCGTCCTACTATTATTTAGATGGAATTTCAGTAGGGAATCTTCTTATTCTTGCCACAACCCAGAATTGAATACAGACGGCCATGAAAATGGCTACTAACGCATAAACATAAACTGTTTTAGGCGTTGTCATCTCCAGGGTCAGGTAATACCATGATGATATTGCTTTCTGTCCTTTAATCTCAGAATTTGAACCATCCCATACTGCTAATGCGTATGGAATCAGTTTACCCTTCACAAATTGAACATCAGTTTTCTTATCTGCGGTAAAGAGAGGCCTTGTAATCATAACCTGCCATTTACCGTTCTTCCACTGACTTTTACCTATGGAGTTCTGGCTGATATCAGGTTGCACTGAAAGCCTCTTGAATCCCTTTGCATTCATCTCTTTTATCTTGAAAAAGCCTTTAAATTCCTCTTTGGCTGTTTCATCAACAACTACTTCTTCCTGCTCTGTTTCGGCTGTAGTTTCATCGACAGCTGCATCAGCTGCATCATCTGTTTCTTCCTCTTCAAGATCTTCGCCACCATCAGTTTCTGTCTCTATATCATCAGCACTTTGAGCGATCAGAAGAGATTCGTCATATGCTTTCCAATGCAGTAGTTCAACTCCGTTTCCAGAATCTCCC
>CAXMPV010000262.1:0-2580 GCA_964195175.1 uncultured Thermodesulfobacteriota bacterium
TATATCAGTTCCATTGTTGCCAAAAGCCAAAGAATTGATTGATAAATATGCTGATTCTAATTCTGAGGTGGTATTTGATATTTGTACTAACCAACGTTATAATTCCTATTTAAAGGAAATTGCATCTATCCTGGGAATTAATAAAAGATTGACACATCATGTGGCTAGGAAGACTTTTGCATCTACAGTATTATTATATAACGATGTACCAATGGAGATTGTATCTGAGTTATTAGGACATTCTAAGATGAGTATTACACAAGAGCATTATGGGAAGGTGGTTAAGAAGAAGGTGAGTGAGGTGATGCGGAGGTTAAGATAAAAATTACTCAATTTGAGTATTGTATAGAATAATTACCCCATTGATAGATTATCAAGAAACCTGCGAGATTTATTAGATTCGATTGAATTCTTCTTAATAAAAATCTTCACACTCCTTATATTGTTATTCTCCCAAAGAGCCAAACACCCTTTGTAGCGTCTTGCGTTCAGCCTGTTCCTTTTCAGGATATTTATTTTGATTAGATTTAGCGGGATCTTGCCAAATTTCAACAACAGGCCGGAGTTCTTCCTTATTGTTCAGTATATATTGGTTATTTCTAATATGTCTGTTTTCTTGGTTCTGAACGTGAACCCATTCTCTTGGGTTGCCAGGCTTTCCGAGAAGCTGTGGAAGAAAACTTTTTCCATGGATCATTTCTGTGGGCAGTGGTGCTCCTGCCATGTCGCAAAGAGTTGGTAAAAAATCTGAAAAATCAATCAGATTATCAGATATTGATCCCTTTTTGATATGATTTGGCCATCGAACCATCAATGGAACATGAGTGCCACGGTCAGTCATGGTTCCTTTACCACCTCTAATTTCTTTGTGGACACCCAAATCACTATAGAGTTCACGATCTGTCCCATTGTCTGCCAGGAAGATAACAATTGTGTTGTCAGCAATGTTTTGTTCTTCCAGAGTCTGCATGATTCGGCCTACGCACTTATCCAGGTATTTCATCATGTCTGGGAAATATTTTGGCTCACCCTTGTGCTCGTTATTTGGTTTCCTGTAACTGTTTGGGTCTTCCGAGTCAGGGGTTGGTTCCCATGGGAAATGAGGCAGGGGGGTGGCAAAGTAGGCTAGAAATGGTTGCTTCTTCTCTGCATTAGTTTTAATGAAATCGGTAAGGAACTCCACATCAACGTCCGGTCCATAACGATTCTTTACCTGGTCTGTGATTAGCGTGCCATTGCGGTTTATGTGAGGCGCCCAGAACCGCCGCCTTTTGTTCCCTTCCTTGTCGAAGATTTGCCAAACCTGATACTGGTCAAAACCGGACTCACTAATTGTGTTGTGCTTGTGAAGCAGCGACACATGCCATTTTCCAGCAATGGCCGTCGCATATCCCGCCTTTTTGAGTTGTCGCGCAAAGCTGGGTTGGTCCGGATGCAGATAGCTATCTTCCTGCTTTACGCTATAAAGCACCTCTTTTAATCCATTTTTGAACGGATATCGTCCTGTTATAAGGCTTGCACGTGAGGGTGAACATAACGGATTAGAAAAACATTTCGTGAAACTCATGCCCTGCATTGCCAGCTTATCAATATTAGGAGTTTGGTGAGATGTACCTCCGTATGATGACAGGCTTTCAATACCCAGATCATCAGCAAGAATAAAAACAATATTGGGGCTCATGTTGGGGCTCGTGGTAACCGTTTGTTTTTCCTTACATCCAGTAATAACAATTAACAATAGAATTCCTAGGTACAATCTCATTATTCTGAAAGTTTTCAAAACCATACAATTATTTTCCATATTTAATTTTTTAATATTTGACTCAAATTTCATTTCTTAACCTTTATAAAGCCAACACCGTCTGCAACAATAAAACCATCTGCACCAGTATTTGAGATCGTCAGGGAAGCTGGTTTATCTTTTTCAAGTTGATACTCTGCTACTAATAAAGCAAACCCCCATCTATCTCCCTTTCTGAAATTCCAGTCTACAGTTTCCTCTTTATTTGCATATTTAATAGTAATCTTTGCGTTCGATGCATTTTTATCCTTAGGGAAATACATTAAACAGATTTTATATACTCCTGATTCTGTAACGGGTAATTGATAAGTACAACTGGCAGATTGTTCAGGCGCAGCATGCAAATAATTATATTTAAATAAATTACCCATGCCGGTTACTGTCGTCTGTTCCCATGTTCCTGAATATTTCACAAATTCTTTATCAGATGATTTGATTACGCCTCCAATATTTTTCAGTTGTTCAGGATAAATACAATGAGAAGCAGTACCTTTTGGTCCTATTTCCTGAGCCAGCAACGGTTCTAAACGAGTTTTAGAGGCCATGTTATTTTCTATGTCCAGGTTCCAGTATGCGGCTACGAATGTCTTGATCTCTCTTCCACCGGCATTGTATATAACGTTATTCTTTACTGTAGTATTACTGGTAGCCCAGTCAAGAAACACGCCGTTTGCATAAGGATGCCGTATTGGTTTTCCATTAGGTTTTTGTTCATAACCCCAAATATCATAGAGATAGTTGTTTAGTACATAATTTGGTGCATTAAAACGATTCATTGA
>CAXMPV010000263.1:0-2576 GCA_964195175.1 uncultured Thermodesulfobacteriota bacterium
GTGATATTATAATCCTTAAGCCTGAGAAACCCGGTTTCTCTATGCCTTGATAACAGTGCAATCCAGTGGTGTAAAAAATGAAAAAGGTATTATTTAACTCCACTTTAATCATCCTCTTGGCATTGCCTCTGGCCTTTTACATGTCTCGTGTGTATTCCTATTCTGAGAAACCATCTCGCACTGCCATTTCAACAGAACGTGAGCAGACATCCTTGCCGGTCAAATCTTCAACTCAAACGGGTAAACATTCTGAAGAAAACTCGAATAAGGTAAAGCATGGTCATGAAGACCCCATTGCTCCTATTCTCCTTGGTCTCGTAATTATCCTTACGGCTGCAAAGATTGGCGGTGGAATATTTGAAAAAATAGGCCAACCGGCAGTACTGGGAGAGCTGGTCCTTGGTATTATTATAGGGAATCTGGCGTATATGACAGGATGGGAGTTCTTTGCCCCATTAAGAAATCACACTTTTGTAGATCTCTTGGCAAGATTTGGCGTAATAATTCTTCTTTTTGACATTGGACTGGAGACAGACATACGGGAGATGGTAAAGGTGGGTCTCTCCTCATTTCTGGTTGCATTGGGTGGCGTTATAGCACCCTTTATATTGGGATTTTTCACCAGCCGTTATTTCTTTCCTGATGCGGGTACCAGTATCCACCTCTTTGTGGGATCAACTCTCTGTGCTACAAGTGTCGGTATTAAGGCGCGTGTACTCAAAGATCTGGGGAAGCTTCAGACTATTGAGGCGAAGATAATTCTGGGTGCGGCGGTTCTTGATGATATTATAGTGCTCTTTATCCTGGCTATAGCTACTGATGTAGTAATATCGGGAAGCGTACATCCTCTTCATATTGCCATGACGTCAATGTTCTCTCTCCTTTTCCTTTCAGGTGCTGTATTCATGGGTTTGAAACTGGCTCCGCTTCTCGGATATTACACGACGCATATGAAGGTAGAGGGTTGGAAGCTGGCTATGGCTATTGTTTTCTGCCTACTTCTCTCTTATATAGCAGACCTTATCGGCCTGGCAACCATAGTAGGCGCCTTTGCTGCAGGACTTATTTTGAGAGAGGTTCGTTTCAAGGATTTAAAAGGAGGAGAACACGGCATGCAGGAGATTTTGCGACCGGCGTCTTTTGTCTTTGTACCTGTTTTCTTTCTCTTAATAGGTATGCAGATAAAGCTGGAGCTTTTTTTAGATATGCATGTTTTGAAGGTATCTATGGCAATAACAGTGGCCGCAATTATTGGTAAACAGGTTTGCGGCCTTTGTGCGCTGGAAAAAGGGTTGAATCGAATCGCTATCGGTATTGCCATGATTCCACGGGGAGAGGTTACGCTGATATTTGCCGGTATAGGAAAGAGCCTCGGTATTGTAAATGATGTTGTCTTTTCGTCATTAATAATCATGGTAATCATTACAACCCTGATTACACCGCCAGCCCTTAGATGGTCAATGTCCGAAACGCCTTCCCAAAAGAAGGATTAAAATAGAATTACCATTATATGGAGTACTCCCAGTTTGTTGTACAGAGTTTCTTTTTTGGAGTGCAGTGACCGTGTCAGTGCTTTAAAACGCATCATCACGCCCGCCTGCCATTCGTCAGAAAGGTCGTAGAATTAAGACGTAGCGGAAACCTTCAGATTTTCATTGTCGTGCCTAAGTGTATAATGGAAGGCTAAAGCCGTTCCACTACATTTTATTCAACTTAAAATTGAAATTCATATAGAATGAAGATATAATGTTTTTTTAAGTTCTACATGAATAAAAGGTTAGCGTGAATGACATACAAAAAAGGTATTGATCTCATAAAGGCATATCCAACTGAATTTTCTGAAGAGATTGTATCGGTAAGGTATAGTGGCCGGACAGAAAATTTCAGTTTTTCCTTCCCTGAAAAAAAGGTCGAACACATTATAATTAATTTATGTCCCACCGAGCCGTGGGCACTTCCTCATTGGGCTATCCTCAAAGGCAATACAACAAATTTCCTACACAGACTGGAAAAAGTAAGATCAGAATACTTTCCAGACTCACAGTGTCGCATTATTGTTGGCCACCGTGAAGAGGATCTTATTAACGACTTAATACGGTTTGGAAAAAAGAAAGAGTGGTTACATACGTATAGCATGAAACCTGTATATCCTTATGATGCACCCGTACTTATTTTAAAAAATATTCTCGGATTGGAGATCCAGTTTGATGAGAATCCGATCAAGCATGGAGTTCTTTTATTAGAACCCCAATCCGTCATCAGCATATATGAACACTATATGCTAAAGAAAGAGAACGAAGTACGTCTTGTACCGATCTCCGGAACCGGCTTAAATGAGAACAGGATACTCAAGATAATACCTGGCACTCCTGTTGAAACTGTTTTAAAGAAATATATCAAAACTGATATTAAATATCGTGTTTTTCTTGACGGACCGCTGAACGGTACAGAGCTGGAGGATTTGACGCAAGCGATTGACTGGTCCGTAAAGAACATTGTAGTAATGGAGGAGAGAGACTACAAAACACCTTTCCCTTACATAAGGACTAATGAACTACGCTTTACGACAAGCCTCA
>CAXMPV010000264.1:0-2574 GCA_964195175.1 uncultured Thermodesulfobacteriota bacterium
TCATAATTTATTTCATTTGTTGCTGTCTCGCCGCATTTTCTCAATACACCGCACAGTCTTGCATGGGTGTATTGGACGTATGGGCCGGTCTCACCATCAAAATTGAGAATTTCGTCCCAATCGAACAGCACATCCTTAACTCTCTTAGAACTCAGTTCTGAAAATATTATAGCACCAATGCCAACGGCGTTTGCCACTTCTTCCCTGTTTTCCAGTTCTGCATTTTTAGTTTCAATAATCTCCATTGCAATCTTACACGACTCTTCAAGCAAATCCTCTAACAGGATCACTTTACCTTCCCGCGTAGACATTTTTCCGCCCTTAAACTTAACCAGACCGAAATCTACGTGTACGCAATCGCTTACCCATTTATATCCCATAAGCTCCAGGACCTTAAAAAATTGATTAAAATGCAATTTCTGCTCAGAGCCAACGACGTAGATTAATTTGTCAAAATTGTACTCCCGTTTTCTGTATTCAGCGGCACAAATGTCCCTGGTTGCGTACAGACTGGCGTTGTCCTTCTTCCTCAGTATACAGGGCGGCATGTCGTACTCTTCGAGGTCTACGATCAGGGCTTCTTCACTTATTTTAGACAAACCTGCATCTTTTATCCTATTAACGGTATCATCAAGCAAATCGTTATAGAAACTCTCACCTGCATACGAATCAAATTTTATGCCCAACTTTTCATATACTCTCTCAAACTCAGACAAACTGATCTCTTTGAAATATTGCCATGTTTCTCTTGCCTCTTCGTTTCCATTCTCCAGCTTTTTAAACCATTCCCTCGCCTCATCTTCCAGAGAAGGATTGTCTTTTGCTTCCTTATGGAACTTAACATATAACTCGTTAAGTTTGTTTATGTCGAGTCCTGTCTCTT
This sequence comes from uncultured Thermodesulfobacteriota bacterium, assembly GCA_964195175.1. Lineage (GTDB taxonomy): Bacteria > Planctomycetota > Brocadiia > Brocadiales > Scalinduaceae > Scalindua. The sequence goes on from CAXMPV010000264.1 coordinate 884, forward strand.
CTATTGAACCCTGATCCTTAGTATCCGGTCCCCATCTCTTAAAGGCGACAATTAGTTGTCCGAATTGTGTGCCCCAATCACCCAGATGGTTTATACCGACACATCTGTAACCGAGAGTTTTATATATATTGTGAATTGCATTTCCAATTACTGCCGAGCGGAGATGGTGAACGGCCAGGTGTTTTGCAATATTTGGGGATGAGTAATCAATGACGGCAGTCTTACCCTTTCCGGTATCAGAACATCCGTAAGAATCTGATTCGGTAAAGACCTCATCCAGGATTGTCTTGAAAATCATCTTTCTGGAGACGTAAAAATTCAGGTATGGTCCGATCGCCTTGATGTCCGTTATAATGTCACCCGTTGGCAGCTTTTGTGCAAGTTCGGCAGATATTTTAGCGGGAGCATTTCTTAACTGTTTCGCAATGGCAAAACAGGGGAAAGCGTAGTCACCCTTTTCCAGATCTGGTGGAATCTCTATGAAACCCTTTATCTCTTCCTCTGAAAGTGGGACTTCAACCTTTAAAATATCTACTATGTTTTTAATGAATATATCCATTTTGTTCCTATTTGAATGTGATTTAGTATTGTAAAAAAATGTGAAAGAATTTCAATGTTGATCACACTTCGACTCCGCTCAGGATGACGTTATTCCAAGTGGAGCCGAGGAATCTAATTAGAGATAATAAACTATAAATTTAGAATTTACTACTCTTTACTCAGGCTATTAGCCGGTCTATCAATATTCGGCAGCACCAGAACCAGCGTTCCTGCTATTGGAAGCATGGATGCAGCAATCATTAAAGATGTTTCCATGCTGTAATGATCTGCAATGTACCCGATTACAGGAAGCATAAGACCCGCAGAGCCCCAGACAAGTCCCATCGAAATACCTGCAATAGAGCCGGCCATGTCCGGGCATAATCTTTGAACTATTAATATGTTAACAGCAGAAGCTCCAAATATAACCATGCCGCTCAAACCCAGTATTATCAAGGAAAAATTCCCACCTGCATGCAGGAACCATAAAAGCAACGGACAGGCAAAGATCGAGGAACCTGCTATTATAATTTTTCTGTTAATTCTGTCTGCCAGATACCCACCTATCAAACCGCCGATGCTTCCGCAAATCACAAAAGTGGATATGGCTATTCCGCTTCTGTGCATTGTAAGCCCTCTTTCTGTAAAGAGAATTGACATGAAGCTCATAAAACTAGTAATGACTAGTGAACGTATAAACATTATCAAAAACATAATCCATAACTGGCGAGACTTTTTGGAAAAAAGTATTTTAAAATCTGACAGTTTTGTACTGCTTTTGTTTTCGTGATCTATGGTTAGTGTTTTAATCAATATTAATGAGAGGACTACACCGGGCAAAGACAATAACCATAATTTATTAAATCCACCTGATGATACAATAAGTGCAATAAAAAATGGTGCCAGAGCCAGACCTAAGCACCCGACCATAAGGAAGAGGGACATCATAAATGTGGATTTGTTTTGGGTTAAACCGGCTACAGTTGCCGCTGCATTAGGGTGAAAGGCTGCAACGCCAGATGCTCCTATCATGAGCATAAAGATAAGGGCAGTGAAGTTTGGCGCCAATCCTATGCAGCTCATAAACAGTGCGGAACAGAGAACGCCGGATACAACAAACAGTTTTTTATTGAACTTGTCACCAAGAAAGC
>CAXMPV010000265.1:0-2567 GCA_964195175.1 uncultured Thermodesulfobacteriota bacterium
AACGGATAGAGATGGCAAAGGAACATGTTCAGTTGTAAACCTGAATTCAACCTCTAACAGTCACACCATAAATCAATTCGCAAGGCTTGATCCACAGAAATCAATACTCATTGTGCTGACATGGATGACTTTTCTTTCGCTAAAACAGATGAAAGATCTGTTTAGATTTGCAATTCAAGTACGGAAAATTTTCCCGTCTCAGATTTTAATACATATAAACACCAAAAAATATTGTTTATATTACAGACACACTGTATATAAAAAATACACATTTCGTATATATTTTTACCCACTCCTACTGCCTGTAAATATCAATCATTTTAATCATATCTTGTTTTAGAACAATATGTTTGGCAAAAAGCGTCAGCAAGTAGAGTACGTGAGTATTTAGAGAATAATTAAGGTTTTCTTTATAGTCTCTGCAATATTAATAAAAATATTAGTAGTTGGCAAATTATTTGCACTGTCTAAACCAGATAATAATAACTAAAGTTAATATGGAAGAAGCCGATAAGGCAGATAGCAAACTATCAAAATCACCATTATTGTTAATCTGATTTAATCATGAACTAAATTCAGTACATCCGGTCTCAGAGTATTTATTATCAGGTTCTTGCATGAGTAATAGCCTCTGTATCGAGTCTGGAATGACAATCCCAGGACTGCATGTTGAAGTTTGGTATACAACCGATTTAAAAAGAAGAGTGACTTGATTATTTAAAATTTCCGTTTTAAATCCTTTCGAAAACAGGCAGGATTTTTTAATCCAATGACGTTATCAGGATAGAGTGGAGATATAACCGGTAAGCCTAGGCAAGGAGAATGTTTTATGGCATCGCAGGAGATTCTATTAGAGAGTGGCACCAATGAATTAGAGTTTTTAACATTTGTACTTGGCAATCAACCTTTTGGTCTGAATGTTCTTAAGATCCAGTCAATTCAACAGTATGACGTCTCAACATTAACCCAAATACCCAAGGCTCACCGCGCCATGTTAGGCATGATATTATATCGAGAAAAAACCATACCTTTAATTGATCTGGCTGCAGCTTTGGATATGGAAACTGATCATGAAACTAATGAGAATCAGATAGTGATAATAACGGAGTTTAATAATGTCGTTAATGGTTTTCTGGTAAGTGATGTCAATCGGATATACAGGCAGAATTGGGAGAATTTCATTCCTCTGGGCAGCACTTTAGGATGTGCAGGAAAAAGTATTACAGGCTCAATTCGAAATTAATTCAGAGATAAATTTTCTATTTAAAATTAAAAAAATTAATATTGGTTCCTTGGTAAGATGGCTCGGAAGAAATACTTAGAAGCAAGCTACATTTTTCAGTTCTTCTTATTTTGACTATGTAGATAATAGGTAGTGTTATACGCTGTTATTCGCTTTCAACTTTAATGTCCTTTCAGATATTAAATATTGATGTACACCTGCTGCAGCCTGTCTGCCACTGTAGATAGCACTTACAACCAGGCTTGCGCCAAGCTCCGCATCACCGGCGGCAAAGATTCCAGGGAGACACGTCATCTGATTGTCATCTATCTTGACTCTGCCTCTATTGTCAAGTTCAAGCTTCAGGTCCATAAGAAGGGGGCCGTGCTCACAATGCTGAAAACCTATTGAGATAAACACAAGATCTGCCGGAAGAACTTTCTCGGAACCTGGTATTTCAGAATATGTGCCGCGTGATCCATCTGCAGGTCTCGTCCAATCGAGTTCAGTCACCTTCAGTCCGGTCAGTTTGCCATCTTCTCCAACAAACTCTTTAGTCTGATATTTCCAGAATCTTTCACAACCTTCTTCCTGAGAGGAGCTGGTCTTGAATGTCTTAGGCCATTCCGGCCATGGATTACAGGCAGGACGCTCTTTTGGAGGAACATCCTGATAATAGATATGCGTTACACTGGCTGCATCCTGACGGATACTGGTTCCAATACAATCTGACCCTGTGTCGCCTCCACCAATAACGATGACGTTCTTTCCTTTGGCGGTAATTACTTCATTTTCCTGGATGATATCGCCTGCTATTCTCCGGTTCTGTTGAGTCAGAAATGGCATTGCAAAATGGACGCCATTTAAACCCCTCCCGGGGATTGTCAGATTTCTGGGTATCTGTGCTCCAACACTTATAACTACCGCATCAAATGTTCGCGACAAATACATCCCTGAAATATCAACTCCCGCATTGACCTGAGTTTCAAAAGAGACACCCTCTTCTTTAAGCTGATCCAGCCTTCTATCAAGGACGCTGCGGTCTATTTTATAATCGGGTATACCGTAACGTAACATGCCGCCAACCCTGTCATCTTTTTCAAATACAGTTACGTCATGTCCTTTTCGAACTAATTGTTGTGCCGCTGCAAGTCCGGCTGGTCCGGAACCAATGATTGCTACACGTTTGCCCGTCTTGTTTTCAGCAGGCTGAGGCAGTATCCAACCCTCTTTCCAGCCACGTTCTGCAATCTGTTTTTCAATCTGTCTTATAGTTACAGGTCTCCTGTTAATTGATAATGTACAGGACGCTTCACAAGTCGCCGGACATACCCGTCCGGTAAAT
>CAXMPV010000266.1:0-2557 GCA_964195175.1 uncultured Thermodesulfobacteriota bacterium
AATAAAAACTGCCACCGAGAAAAGTTAATGGAGTAACAATCATCATCGGCACGATTTGCAGTTTCTCAAAGCTATCTGCCCAGAGGCCCAGAATGAAGCCGAACAAACTAAAGGTTAATGCCGTGAGTACGAGAAACCCGAACATATAAAACGGATGCACTATCTCGTAATTAACAAACAAACGAGCTGTCAGCAGAATCAGCAACCCCAAAACAACTGATTTGGTCGCCGCTGCGCCAACATAGCCAATCAGGATTTCAATATACGAAATCGGCGCCGACAAAACTTCATAGATGGCCCCGGTAAACTTTGGCATGTAAATACCAAACGAGGCGTTCGAAATACTTTCATTCAATAAGGACAACATGATTAGTCCGGGAATGATAAATGCACCGTAACTGATACCATCGATCTCGCCCATACGTGAACCTATGGCTGCACCAAAGACAACGAAATAAAGCGTAGTTGATAACACAGGAGAGGCTATGCTCTGTAATAACGTACGCATGGTACGTGCCATTTCGTATAGATAAATGGCCTTGATTGCGTAAATATTCACTGCTTATTTCTCACCAGACTGACAAAAATCTCTTCTAAAGAACTCTCGCTGGTATGGATATCTTTAAATTCGATACTATGCTCATTAAGCTGCCGCAGGAACGTAGTAATTGCCGTTTGTTCACGCTGGACATCGAACGTATACACCAGTTCATTTCCCTCAGCGACAAGCTCCAGAGGATGTTCCGCAAGTTCATCAGGAATCTTGAGTAGTGGGTTTTGTAAGTGTAAGGTCAATTGTTTCTTGCCGAGTTTCTTCATCAACTCAGTTTTATTCTCGACCATAATGATCTTACCCTGATGAATTACACCAATACGATCCGCCATTTCTTCGGCTTCTTCTATATAGTGCGTCGTCAAGATAATAGTTACTCCACTTTCACGTAAGCCCCGAACCATCTCCCACATATCACGACGCAGCTCAACATCGACACCCGCTGTCGGTTCATCAAGAAATAAAATTTTAGGTTCATGGGAAAGTGCTTTGGCGATCATCACCCGACGTTTCATGCCGCCCGATAACGCCATAATCGTTGAATCTCGCTTATCCCATAAGGAAAGATCTTTCAGTATCTTCTCGATTAGATCGTGATTCTTAGGTTTACCATACAAGCCGCGACTAAAATTCACTGTATTCCATACACTTTCAAACATCTCTGTTGCTAATTCCTGTGGCACCAAACCGATCTTCGAACGCGCCGCACGAAAATCAGTAATGACGTTGTGTCCATCGGCGACAATCTCACCCTCACTCGGATTAACAATACCGCAGATAATACTGATCAATGTTGTTTTACCTGCCCCGTTGGGGCCGAGTAATGCAAAGATCTCTCCACTATTGATTTCGAGATTAATGTTTTTTAACGCATGGAAACCTGAAGCGTAGGTCTTGTTTAGGTCTTTGACCGAAATAATCGACTGCATGAAATGCCTTTTTTATGAGAATTCTTGTATCAGCAATTGTAAGCTGAATTTATTAAAATGACATACTGAGTTATTGCTCAAGTCCATATAACATCCATACTCAATATCATGTACTATTTGACGCTCACGGTGGTACAAACCAAACGAAGTATGAAGGTGAAACTATGAATTTTTCAAAAGAACAAATCGCAGAAATAGAAATACTGATTCAATATAACCTGGAGACCACCCAGCAAGGTATCAAAGTACACTCAAATGCAGATGAAGAATATATCGCGGCAGTGAAAAGATTATACGAGAAAGGTCTGGTCACACAAATCGACGGTGGCTATCTTACTGATCTTGGCAGAAGTGCAGCCGAACATGCACAAGCACTCATACTCATCCTGGCACCACATCATCACAGCACTGCGAGTTAGTTATAAATTCAGCGCACTTCAGTTTGCCCCTTGATTCCCATCTTTATATCCATTGGTCACCTGGCTTTTAGCACTCGTGCTGCACGATTATAAACCTTTGCTTTGACCCACAGAACCATACCATAGCGACCCACACCGGCTGCCACGGCATCTGCCGCTGTTACGTTAATTTTTTCATCAGCCAGCTTCTTTGATATCTTGTGAATTGCCCCAATCTCATCACTGCCCTGCACCAAAAATGCTTTTTTGGTTTTACTCAAACGCCAACCGGACTTCCTGGCAAGACGTTGTAGAGCAGCAGAATCATCCAGGATAAAATCAACCTGCGATTTTCCTGCTCTGCCAGGGAATCCACTAAAAGCGTGCATATTAATACCAGCTTCCTTAACCGCACTTAGTACTGCTTCAGCCTGACCTGCTCGATTTGGAACGGACATTTTACAGTAATTAACTTTGCGAACTCGATATGCCATAAGATTTCTCCTATTAATAAATAGTAATTTTCAAATAGAGTTTAGTGCATAATTCACCAATATGATTCCTATCGTCCACATACGCTTCTGCTTTTATTATAAATAGATGATTCCTATCGTCCACATACGCTTCTGCTTTTATTATAAATAGATGATTCCTATCGTCCACATACGCTTCTGCTT
>CAXMPV010000267.1:0-2489 GCA_964195175.1 uncultured Thermodesulfobacteriota bacterium
CTTGTCGACCCCTGCTTTCTTTGATATTTCGCGCAGTGAGGTTTGCAAACTTTTCCCCGATCCTACATGTCCGGAGTTTGTTTCCTTTGCGCGATGCACGTCCCTGTCAGCCACTTCGCCATGTGATCGGTTCTCCCGTCTCGGACTACTATTAGCTGATCTGACTCCCTGCTCTTTTGGTTTTATACCCATCGAATAACCTTCTTTGGTTGGTATATTCTACCTGATGATACCGCTGAAGATATCATACAGGAGGTGGCAGGGCCTCCCAAGTTCTCAACATTACTCTTCTTACATGCCATGCCCTTTGACCCCGACAGAGGAAATAATTCTTGCCATTCAGCACGTCCCATTCTCCTCAAAAGAGTCCTGGCGCCTTTTATTAACAAATTATTTCTTTCGATTTCCAACACGTTAAAATTGTCATCCATTCTGTTATGTAAATACTGAGTTTACGGGGCTCATGTGACTTCAGGACTGCGAAATCCCTACGGCCTATAAAATTCTCTGTGTACGCTTAAACTCTATTGTTCTTCGAATCATTACTGGTGGCAATGCAGAATCCGCAAGAGCTCTAACACTCGATACTGGTGGATGGCTAAACCTTTCCAGACAGGGACTTACACCCTGCAAGTAATGCCAAGCTTTCCTTGGCGCACTAACGATTTCAGTCACCCGTGTGTGAGCGCAAGCGAGACACATCCGGTGAACTGTTTGGTTGAACAAAGCCGCTCTGCGGCAGGCTTCGCTTTTCCTTTCTTTACTTTTAAATAATATTCCTCGTGGCTCATTTAGAACACATTCTGTGTTCTGGCCTTTAATACCAAGGAGAATATTATGGATAATCCATCTGAATTCAATTCTTATTACGAACAAATGCACCGCGCTCTGAAACTTCAGGGTAAGCAACCCAAAACGATTGAAGCTTATCTGCGTACACTTCGCCGAGTTCGCGATCGCATAAATAAACCTTTAGCTAAATTAACACCAACGGATTTAAAGACGTATTTTGCCGAACTTCTTGATACTCATTCCTGGAGTACGGTTAAAATTGACCGCTGTGCGCTGGTTTTCTTTTACACTCATGTCCTCGAACGTGAATGGCAATGGATCAAGATCGTCAAAGCTCCTCAAGTAAAAACGATTCCGGATGTTCTTACCCAAGCGGAAACACTGCATCTATTAAACCAGCTGGAAAAGCCTCGTTATAAAGCCTGTTTGGTAACCATTTACTCGATGGGCCTTCGTATATCAGAAGGCTTGCGATTGACGCCAGCGGACATTTGCTCTGAAACCATGCGGGTTCATATTCGTAACAGTAAGGGCAATAAAGATCGCCTCGTTCCATTGCCGCCAGTTACTTTACATATATTGCGAAAGTACTGGGCGACTCATCGCAATCCAAATCTTATTTTCCCTAAATTCTCGGGTACGCCTTACCGTATTTCTAGAACTATCTATCACATGGATAAAGGCGGTGTTCAAGGAGCGATGAAAGCTGCTCTTGCTGATAGTCGTATTTCCAAAAAAATAACGGTTCATAGCCTGCGACATAGCTATGCTACACACTTGGTCGAAATTGGCGTTAACTTACGGATTATTCAAGAAATACTTGGCCATACTAGCCCTGTTACAACCGCGGTTTATGCTCAGATATCTAAGCCGGCTATTGATGATTCAAAAGAATCGATCAATCAATTGATGCAGAAATTGGTTAATTTATTATGAGTTTATTAGTCGATATAATTACTCGCGATAAAGATTTTATTTATAGCGGTCAATTAGACAATGATCAATTTAAAGCCCTAAATAGCCTGCGAATTTGTCGTACTGCAGAAGCCCAGGGTGCTCTTTATAGTTGTGATAAATGTGAATCCTTTAAATTTATCTATCACTCCTGCGGTCATCGTTTTTGTGCTCAATGCCAAAATCATAAAACCACTCTTTGGCTGCATCGACAAAAATCGCGGCTTCTAGGATGTAATTATTTTATGATCACATTTACACTGCCTCGTGAGTTGCATAGGGTTCCAAGAAAAGACCGACGGAATTTTTATAATGCTTTTTTTGACTGCACTGCGGCAGCAATAAAAGAACTTTCACTAGATAGACTAAAGGGTACTCCGGGTATGGTCGGTGTCTTGCACACCAATGGCCGTACCTTAAACTATCATGCCCATATTCATTACATCGTACCCGCGATAGTATTGAATAAGGCTGAAAACACCCTAAAGAAAATCAGTGAAAAGTTCCTCTTACACCAACAGGTCCTAGCAAATCTGTTTCGGGGTAAGTTTCTTAGTAAGCTTAAAGATCTTAAAATTCCATTCCCCGGTTATCTTTATGCTAAAAAATGGCAAGCAGATTGTGACCTCAAAGGCAATGGCGAAAATGTACTAGAATACCTTTCTCGCTATTTAATTAAAGGTGTTGTTTCCCCGAAAGCTCTTTCGGAAGTAAACGGAAAAATAAACCTGCGCTATAAAGAC
>CAXMPV010000268.1:0-2232 GCA_964195175.1 uncultured Thermodesulfobacteriota bacterium
ATAAGCAACAGCATGTTTATAAAGATCGTCATACATAATAACAGCATGCCCACCTTTGTCTCTGAAGTATTCTCCCATTGCACAACCTGAATAAGGAGCAAGATATTGCATAGGTGCAGGGTCACTTGCAGAAGCCACAACAACAATTGTATTCTCCATTACCCCTTTTTCTTCAAGTGTCTTGATCACACCGGCCACTGTAGAAAGTTTCTGCCCGATTGCTACATATATGCTGATAACCCCTGTATCCTTCTGGTTAAGGATTGTATCAACAAGGATAGCGGTCTTACCTGTCTGCCTGTCACCAATTATCAACTCTCTCTGGCCCCTGCCAATCGGTATCATAGCATCGATAGCCTTTATACCTGTCTGCAATGGCTCAACAACCGGCTGTCTTTCAACAACGTTTGGCGCTGGACCTTCGACAGGTCGATTTTGATCTGAAACTATTGGTCCTTTTCCATCTACCGGCTGACCGAGTGCGTTTACAACTCTTCCAAGTAAGCCTTCTCCAACAGGAACTTCCACAATCCTTCCCGTCGTCTTTACAGTATCGCCTTCTTTAATATCTTTATCGGATCCCAGCAAAACGCATCCAACATTGTCTTCTTCCAGGTTAAGAGCTATTCCAAATGTCCCACCCGGAAATTCCAGCAATTCGTTTGACATGCAGTCGTCCAACCCATAGACCCTGGCAACACCATCTCCTACCTGGAGAACGGTTCCAACACTCTCCATCTTTAATTTGTCTTCGTACTTCTCAATTTCCTGCTTTATTATCGAAGCAACTTCATCTGGTCTTACAGTCATACCTAATATACCTCCACAAAATGAAAACGCCCTTAAGCAAAGGCTGTCTTTAACAAACTCTTTTTTAGATTTTTCAGATGGTTAGTGATACTCCCATCTATTATTTTATTTTCAATTCTGATTATCATTCCACCAATGATATCTTTATTAATTTCAGTTTCAATTTCGACTTTTTTCTTCGTCAATTTTTCAAGATTTTTCTTCAACTTAACAAGCCTGTCTTCGGTCAATGGAATCGCTGTTTGAACTATTACGGGAACAATGCCCCTGATTTTTCCTGCAACACTCTTGTATACATCCGGCAGATAATCCAGTATCCTCTCTCTTCGCTTATCAATAAGAACGCAGAGAAGGTTTTTAACCCACTTACTGGAACACTGAGACATAATAACCTTGTCAACGATGTCTTTTTTATCGGTTTTTGTAATTGCCGGATGGTACAGAATACTACGAAATTCCTTATTTGCACTCAGCAGTTGCTTAATACCATCAAGATCTTTTTCTATATCACCGGTGTCGTCATGTTTAACAGCCACTTCATACAGCGCCAGTGAATAACCCTCTATTAAGCTCTTTTGTATCAAGACAGTGTCCCCACTCCCTTAATGACATCATCCACCAATTTTTCTGCCGTTTCACGTTTTGTAGACTGTTTAATCAATCTGGAAGTAGAGAGAATTGTCAGCTCAACAACCTGATTTCTTACCTCTGCCAGAGCTTTCTTCCTTTCCATTTCGATGTTCTGATTGGCCCTGACTTTTTCATCCGCAACTGCCTGATGAGCCTCTTTCAGCATTTCGTCGCTGACGTCCTTGGCCTTATCTACCGCAGCCTGGATTTTTGCTTCAGCCGCTTCATCGGCTTTTACCGCTTTCTGCTGATAATCTTCTTTCAGCCTTGCAGCTTCAGCTCTATCATCTTCGCTTTTCTTGTACGTATCTTTTATCTCATCAGCCCTGGCCTTGAGTATGTCCTTGATCTTGCCGAAGAGAAACTTCTTCATCAATACCAGCAGAATTATAAAACCTACTGCCTGGATGAAGACCATTTTAAAATCAACGCCTAACGCGTCTAGTAAATTACCCACATTTAATCTCCCAATGTACTGCTTTTATCTTACGGTACCAGTTCTATAGACCTTTTCACAAGTACGTTCAGCATTACATTAAACATACAGCAAAAGGTTTAAATCAATATTTAGTGCCCAAGTACTTTTAAAACAGCTCCTGTGTCCGGTAGTTTTCCCATTAAGATAAAGGACAAAACCAACGAATAGATTGCCAATGCTTCGATAAATCCCAGACCAATAAACATGAGCATCTGAATTTTTCCAAACAGCTCAGGTTGTCTTGCTACAGCAGATGAAGCTCCGGCAACTGCAATTCCCTGGCCTATTCCACAACCAAATGACGCAAAAGCAAG
>CAXMPV010000268.1:2242-2476 GCA_964195175.1 uncultured Thermodesulfobacteriota bacterium
TAAATCATTCTTGAAACCCCCTTCTCTAAAAATTATAAATGCTTCTCTCCAATTGACCCTGCTATGTAAAAACTAGCTAAGAATGCGAAAATGAAGGCCTGGAGCGCGGCTAATAATAAATCTAATAAAACAAACGGAAAATGTATAGGTATAGGAATAAAACCCAGTAGTAAGGGAGAAAGCCCTACAAATATTGACAATACAGTGTGTCCCCCCATCAAATTACCATAAAGA
>CAXMPV010000269.1:0-2458 GCA_964195175.1 uncultured Thermodesulfobacteriota bacterium
AATTCCATGCAATAAGAAACATTCAATAAAGAAAATCTGTGGTATTGGTAAAGACCTCAGAACCAAAGTAAACGCAAACATTGGTACGTCAGCCGACTATCATGGAGTGGAAGAGGAGCTGGAGAAACTTCGTGCCGCAGAAGACGCACAGGCGGATACAGTGATGGATCTCAGTACTGGTGGAGATCTTCGTGAAATCAGGCTGAAGATAATGGAAAACTGTTCGATTACTATTGGTAGTGTGCCTATCTATGAAGCTGCTGTTGATGCCGTTACGAAGAAACATTCCGTCAGAGATATGACGGCCACAAGCATGATTGACGCGATAAAGCGTCATTGCGAGGATGGGATCGATTATATTACCGTTCACTGCGGTGCGACGTATGGTGTATTGAAACATCTGGTTAATCAGAAGAGAGTATGTGGTGTTGTCAGCAGGGGAGGCTCTTTTCTTGTAGATTGGATGTCTTTTCATAAGAAAGAGAACCCGCTTTACGAACAGTTTGATGAGATTTTAGCAATTGCACATGAATATGATGTGACCTTAAGTCTGGGAGATGCATTGAGACCGGGCGCATTAGTTGATGCTTGTGACAGGGCTCAAATCTATGAATTGAATGTATTGGCCGAGCTTACTCAAAGAGCGTGGGATGCTGACGTGCAGGTAATAGTAGAGGGTCCGGGGCATGTTCCTCTTAATCAGATTCAATCTCAGATTCAGTTACAGAAAGAACTTTGTAAAGGTGCACCATTTTACGTCCTTGGGCCAATTGTGACAGATATTGCCCCGGGATATGATCATATCACATCTGCAATAGGGGGTGCTATCGCGGCATCCGCGGGAGCTGATTTCCTGTGTTATGTTACACCAACAGAACATCTGGGATTGCCGAAACCTCAAGATGTGCATGATGGTGTCATTGCGGTACGTATTGCAGCTCATGCTGCTGATATTGCAAAAGGTATAAAATCGGCCTGGGAATGGGACAAAACCATGTCTCAGCTCAGGAGAAAGCGTGACTGGGAAGGACAATTCTCAACGTGTATTGACCCTGCACATGCACGGAAAATTAGAGAAAAAAGTACACCGCAAAATGCTGATGTTTGCTCAATGTGTGCAGAATTTTGTGTGTTTAAGGTGGCAGATGACAGTAACAATAATTAAACATATTGATATTGAGGGGCCGGGTACAATAGGCGATTTCCTGAAAGACGACGGTATCTCTTACAATGTAATCGACGTCTTCAACGGAGAACCTCTACCAGTCTCCCTTTCTGGTACATCAGCAGTCATTGTACTTGGGGGACCGATGAATGTGTATGAAGAGGATAAATACTCCTTTCTTAAGCAAGAGGATGAATTCCTGAAAGAGGTTATAGAAAAGGAGTTACCAACATTAGGTTTTTGTCTTGGTGCTCAATTAATTGCAAAGGCCAAAGGGGCATTAGTAAAGCAAAACCCTCAAAAAGAGATCGGTTGGTTTAACGTTTCTCTGACTGAGGACGGATCAAGCGATCCTATGTTTCAAGGATTTAAGGGAGAGTTTGACGTGTTTCAGTGGCATGGGGATACGTTCGATATCCCTGATGGGGCCGCTAGACTTGCCGAATCAGAACTTTGTCAAAATCAGGCGTTCAGGCTAGGTCGTAACATTTATGGTCTGCAGTTTCATGTTGAAGTGACTGGCGAAATGATTTATCAATGGATTGATGCTTATAGAGATGAGGTTGATTCTTTAAAAGGCATAGTGGATCCTGATCAGATTATTGCTGAGACGAAAACAAAATCAGAGAGCTACAAAACGCAGGCAAGACTGTTTTGTACAAACTTTGTTAAGATGATCTAGGAATTATTCCCTAATCCCTAAATCCTTAAATTCCTGAAATCACAAATAATGTCCAACACACCAGAAATATCCAGACTTGTTCCTAAAGAGAAAAAGGGCCTTATTGTGGTCATTACCGGTAATGGCAAGGGTAAGACTACTTCTGCTCTTGGTATGGCCGTCAGGGCATCCGGTTACGATATGAGCGTCTCTATTATACAGTTTATGAAGGGCGATCTCTATGCCGGTGAGTGGGATGGGATAAAGAAGATGGGTGACAAAGTGGAGCTGATATCCACAGGTAAAGGATTCTGTGGTATACAAGGGAATCCGTATTCCCTTGAAGAACATAGAGAGAATGCTCAGGATGCTATTCAGCTTGCTACCCAAAAGATAGAATCAGACCAGATTGACATCCTCATACTTGATGAGATAAACAATGCCATTAAACTTCGTTTAGTTGATTTAGAACAACTCCTCGCAATCATTAAAACCAAACCTCCTCTTATGCATCTGGTGCTAACCGGGCGAGATGCTCATCCTGATATAATTGAATTAGCCGATACAGTAAGTGAAGTTAATGAAATTAAGCATGCCTACAGAAAAGAGATTGAACCTCAGCCGGGGATTGA
>CAXMPV010000270.1:0-2457 GCA_964195175.1 uncultured Thermodesulfobacteriota bacterium
TTGTGACTGGAGTTCAGACGTGTGCTCTTCCGATCTCCGTTATCATGGCGCTTGGAGATCTGCCGTTAGCCAAAATTGATAAGGAAAAAGGTATCATTAAAACCGGTTGGGCTGAAGGTTTTTCACAAACAAGAAAAGCGAGGAGCGTGGTGACGGATCGATTCATGGAAGATTACTGGAAAGAGAGATATCGACTTACCATCACTATTTCCGGTAATATCATGGCGAGTACTGTAAAGGTAAGAAGCCAACTCCAGCAAAAACCCAGGGGTGGTAGTGCAGCGTACAGATGGCAGAGAATGAAGTCCACGGGAGAGATAGAAGAAGAGGTATTAAGGAAAATTGAAGAACTCCTGGAGGAAGGTTAAGTCACTCATGAGAATAAAAAACGCAAGCGTTTGTTCAATAATAATATTAATACTCGCACTGGTATTTGAGATTGCTCCACCGTGCTGTGCACAGGCAGATTCTGACGAAAAACCAGCAGCTAATAATTACATATCTCAGGTCTATTTGACAGAAGAACAGGCATTGAAAGAGGTGTTTCTGCATTGTGACGAAATTCTTTTCAATGTAGTACCCCTTACAAAAGAGGAAAAGAGCCAGCTTCAAAACAAGCTGAGAAGAAAAATCTATGAAGATTTTTTTATTGTCTATATGGGGATTAAATCAGGCAAGGTAACGGGGTATGCAATAATTACAGAAGAGATCGGCAAATTCCACCCTTATACATTCGTAGTGTCAGTAGATCTTAAGGGCAAGATCGACAAGATCGCTATTCTCGTTTACCGGGAAAGCAGAGGATCGGAGATCGCAAAGAAGAGATTCCTATACCAATTTAAAGGCAAGTCACTTAAAAGCAAAATACGAATTAATAGGGACATCATAAACATCTCAGGTGCAACCATGTCTGTTGTCACTATGTGCAAGGGAGTGAAGAAGATACTCGCTGTAATTGATGAGTTTTATTTAAGCGGCAAAAACTCGGACAAAATTGCCTCCCTGGAAAAGATAAAATATGGCTATGAAGACGGCACAGGGCAGAAACAGGAACTGAAGCTTTTCAAAAAGACCGCCTTAGGCATGGGCACCGTCTTTGAGACCACCATCTACACTGCTGATAAATATATAGCAGAAAAAACATTCAATGATGTTTCCCAGGAAATAAACAGGCTTGACTTCCTGATGAGCAATTATAAGAAGGAGAGCGTGCTTTCAGTACTTAACAAAAATGCTTCAGCAGAACCTGCCGATTGTAATAAAGAGCTTGCGAGTGTAATTGAACAATCTTTACAGTATAGCGAAATAACTGATGGCGCTTTTGATATTACAATTGGCCCACTCATGAAAAAGTGGGGATTTTTTAAGAAGCAGGGACGAATTCCCGGTAAAGAAGAGTTGGAATCCGCACTTGAATCAGTCTCTTACAAAAATATTATTATCGAAGAAAAAACCATAAAATCACTAGCGAAGAATCCGGTAACCGTGAAGACGGCATTCTTCAAAAACCCGGGTACCCGAATTGATCTGGGAGGAATCGGTAAGGGCTATGCGGTTGACAGGGCGGTCAACGTACTGAAACAAAACGGAATAAGTTCAGCACTTATAAACTTCGCGGGAAATATTTATGCGTTTGGGACTCCACCCGGAAAAGAGTCATGGGTTATAGGCCTACAGCATCCACGCGAGAGCGAAGGACTCCTCGGCACGTTTGAGATTAAGGATAAGGCAGTATCCACTTCCGGTGATTATGAGAAATTCTTTACTATCGAAGGAAAACGATACTCACACATAATCGATCCCAGGACCGGCTACCCGGTTAAGGGCATAGTTAGCGTAACAATAGTAACAGACAACGCGACCAGGGCAGATGCGCTCTCCACTGGAGTCTTCGTTCTGGGACTGGAGAAGGGAATGGCCCTTATAGAAAAACTGCAGGATGTTGAAGGTATTATTATCTATGAAGATGCTGACTCCAAATTATCTACCAAAACATCGAGTGGAATGCAGGCTCTTTTCAAAAACAACACCGAAGGCTCCCAAAAAGAGATCGAGTCAGACATGATTATGTCGGGCAGTTAAGGTCTCCACCAAATACTCCAAACAGAACACAATTAACCAACATTCAGCAGTAATCAAGTCTATTAATAAATCAAATAACAGGTATATCATCTTGTTTAGCGTGGCACTGAGGCACACAAAAAAACAGTATTTATTTGAAAGATTATGTTCATCTGCTTTAATAAGAGAAATTTATTTGTATAAGATCTATAAATCATGAATAAAAGACCGGTGAAAACAGAGAGTTTCAAGGGTAAAAAAGTAACCGTGATGGGGTTAGGGTTATTTGGCGGGGGTGTTGGCGCTGTCAGATACCTTGCTTCTCAGGGTGCGGATGTGACCGTTACAGACCTGAAAAGTGCAGAAGAATTATCTGCTTCTCTCAAACTACTTGAC
>CAXMPV010000271.1:0-2439 GCA_964195175.1 uncultured Thermodesulfobacteriota bacterium
GACAGGTCTCTGCAGTATCGTTTAACTTTAGACACTTCAAACTTTAGGCACTTCAACATTGGTTGCGGCCTTGCCGCACCGTTTTAGGGGGTTTTTCAATACATTGGATTCAAAAAAGATCGCAATTGCATGTGCAAAAATTGCTGATGATAAAAAAGCACAGGATATCGTTATACTTGATGTCGACAAAATTTCGTCTATAACCGACTATTTCGTGATTTGTTCAGCAATTAATGAACGTCAGCTTCACGCCATCGCCGATGACATTGACAAAGAGATGAAGAAGGTTTCAGTAAAGAAGCTTGCAATGGAAGGATACCGTGAGGGAAAATGGGTCCTTATCGACTACGGCGATTTCATAGTTCACATCTTTGAGAAAGAGATACGAGGCTACTACGACTTGGAAATGCTCTGGGGCGATGCTCCAAAAGTTACATGGCAAGAGGCTGATTCCTGATCATTCCAATTCTCCTCGCATTTAATTATAATCCTTGACGCTATTACCCTTTTGGGTTATGTGTTTTGTGATTACAGAAAAAACTTTATATAACATCGAAATAACTGACAACCCGATTAGGTTTGACCCTGGCTCTACGAAAGGCATTGCTTAGTATGAAAACTCTAACGCTTACTACCGTTTTAATTATTACCATAATCTCTCTTGCGCTGCTGATCCCCGGAGTTACTCAACCCATGCTTACTCTGACCGGAACGATTGATAAAAAAGAGATGACTGACACGGGAATAGACATTATTGTCGATTCCATAGTTGAAAAGTCGATGAAGAGAAGTAACGCGAAATCAGAGGAAGAAGAAAGAGGCAAGGCCGAGCGGATGATAGGTATAATGACCGGAATGTTAGGGCTTAATGATCTCAAAGGAGAAATTCAGGCATACAGCAAGACAAGAAGTATAGCGGGGACAGTCAAAGAACTTTTCCGCTCCGGTAATGGTTTTGTCGGCTTCCTGGTAATGCTCTTCAGTATAGTAATTCCGGTTACAAAGATCCTGCTGATGTTGGTGGCTGCCTGTTTTCGTGACTCGAAGAATAACAGGAAAGCATTACTGATAAGCAGTGTGATAAGCAAGTGGTCAATGGCTGACGTACTCGTAATAGCCATTATTGTCGCATTCATGGCAGCCAATGCCTCCAATATGGGAGGATTGTTGGATATGGACGCCCGGTTTGAACCTGGTTTCTACTTCTTCCTCGGATACTGCACTTTTTCAATTCTATCTATGCAGGTAATTACGAGAAAGAATAAAAACCTTAATAGCTCGGAGTAATAAGAATTAATTATTGAATGTCGAACGACCATTGCCAGATAACGAGTGATAGCTCGGTATCTGGCAATCTGTACCCGGGGTCATCCCTGTGAAGCGGCATCTATTTTAGCACGTGCACCATTCAGGATATCTGAATACGTTTCAAACTTTTTAGCAGCTTCTTTGTCTGTCCCTCTTACGTCGTCAGCCCTTAAACGACAGACAGCACCCAGACTTGCAACCACTTCCGGTATATAATACTCGTCTACAAGAAATTCAAGTTTTTCCATGTCTGTATCATTCATTTTTCTACTCCTCATAAAAAAGTTAGAATTGCACTCTCTCCGAACTCTCCGTCAACGACCGTATTATACCACTTCAAGATTCAAAAAACCCTACTCAAAATATGTTTCTATGCTTAAAGAATTCTATCGCAAAGAGTGGGGATAAAAAACAAAATTAGACATTAGACGGTATGCAGTAGACTAAAAGAAGAAAGAAGTAAAATACAAATCAAGATTGATACAATTCCAACGATAGTTGAAGTCAAAGTGAGGTTGACTTCCAACTTTGCCCTCACGCAGAGGCGCAGAGGGTGCAGAGACATTAATAACCACCATTGACAAATAAGCCCCTTATTCGGTAGGATTCCGGTAATTGTAGCTTATAACAGAGGGAAAGATGATCTACAGAACTATTAAAAAATTAATACCAACAAGTGCAGTTGCAATCTCCATTGCAGTCTTCATCATTGCCTCACTAATCGTCACCCATATATCCCGTAGCTACTACGACGGTGATTTTATGGAAAATGTGCTGGTGGAAGCACATGGGATGTTGTTTGACATACTGGTTATCGGTGTCCTGATCCTGTTCTTAAATAAACTCGCAGAAAAACGGATCGAAAACCGGAGATACATTGACGAGATCGATGACTTCAGGGGGTGGGAATCTGATGAGGCCGCGTACAGGATAGCGGGTAATCTGAAGAGGTTGAAGAGGAATGGGTATAAAAAAGAGATTAATCTTTTCGGTTGTTATCTGAACTGTATGGGTTTACCACATGACATTCTGGAGTATTTCTCAAAGTATCTTTGCGGAATTAACCTTACTGGAGCTAGTCTTTGTAATGTTAATCTTCGGGATGCCGTTCTTTGGTGTGCTAATCTTCAG
>CAXMPV010000272.1:0-2400 GCA_964195175.1 uncultured Thermodesulfobacteriota bacterium
CTACTCCTTCAAGGATATACCGGATGATTTTCCACTAAGCGGGAAACAGGAGATTCAGAAAGCTTGTGAGATCTCAGGGAAACCACGTATTGATAAAAAATCTATCGGAGAGTTCCTGAATAAGCTTAAATATCCACTCTATTATCTGGACTTTGAAACTTTCAGTGGAGCCATTCCACTTTTTGATGGCACAAGACCATATCAACAAATTCCATTTCAATTTTCACTACATGTTGTTGATGAAGAGAACGCGACGGCCAGACACTGTTCATTCCTTGCGGACGGCACTGGTGACCCAAGGTCTGAGTTTGTAGCGTCATTAAAGAACGTGCTGGGTAATAGCGGCAGTATAGTTGTCTATAGTCAGAGTTTTGAGAAAGGTGTATTAAGAGCGCTTGCAACAATGTTTCCTGAATACAATGATTGGGTCGAGGACATGAATGACAGAGTGATAGATTTGCTCGCACCGTTCAGATCTTTTCATTATTATGATTCCCGCCAAAAAGGCAGTGCATCTATAAAGAAGGTTCTGCCTGTTTTGACCGGAAAGAGTTATGATCACCTGGACATATCTGATGGTATGAATGCAAGCCTTGCCTTTTTGGATGTCATATCAAATAGCGCCTCAGCAGAAGAGAGAGTTAAAATCAGGAAAGATTTAGAAAAATACTGCGCATTAGATACGGAAGGTATGATATGGATTGTAGATAAGCTGAAGGAGTTGACAAAGAAAAGAACAGTTTAAGCGGTTCAAACGGTTTAAACTGTTTATGTAAGAAATGAACCGTTTAACCGGTTTAATCAGTTCAAGCAGTTTAAACTGTTAAAAAAAATTCACGGATTGACACTAAGGGAAAAAAACAAAAGAATTGTTTACTTTCCCGTTTTGATTTTGCCTCGTAAATTCTCGGAAAGCTTCAACAGGACTATTCCGGGAATCAATGCGATTGCCATTGCGATATAGTTAACCACATTTGATGGACTCAACAGTTCGTGAACACCGGAAGAACCTTTCTTTGACCAGACCATGCATATCCCCACAATGATCAGGAGGCCAGTAGCCACCAGCCAGACGTATCCAAGTACTTTGCAATAAGTCACCCAGAACTGCATTTTCGATTCCCCTTTATTTGAGTGAACCGTTCAAACAGTTTAAACGGCTCAAATAGTTTACTATTAACTAATCACCAATTTATCTACTCCCGTCTGGTGAGTATCATTCGCAGGCAACCTTTCGATTAAATGAAAACTGAACTTTGACTTTTGCAGGTTTTCCACCGATCTCAAGCACCGGAAATGCAAGAAAGTTGATTGGCCCTGCTACCGGACCAGGTTCAACGACAAGATCCCGTCCCCGGCTTAATTCAATGCGATTTGCCGGATGACGCCCAAAATAGTAACTGGACAGATTAGAGTACTTGTCAGCTTCGCTGATATCAACAGGCCACCATTTCCCCTCCGCATAAAACTCTGCACCGCAATGATAACTGTGGATCCCACCTTCATCCCGGGAAGAAGGTATTGACGCTCCGATGGAAAAACGTGCAGGGATGGAGATGCTTCTCGATAGAGCGATGAAGTAGGAGTGGAAATCAGTACAGTTACCTGTTTTCACATTACAGGCATAGGTGGCATCACCCTGCCCCCAGCCCTCACCGTTCCGGATATAACTCATATTATCAATGACGTAGTCGTATAGGGCCCTGGCACGTACAAGATCTCCGTTCTTACCCTTAACAACCTTGTCAGCAATACTTTTGAAATCTTCATTGAGAGGTACCAGACGATTCGGTTCTAAATATTTCTCCGAAACTGTCTGAGGTTCGACATAAGCATCCTTTTCAATCCTTCGTACATGAAAAAGAAGCTCGACATTTTTGTTGCTGTCTTCCTTGTCAAGGTTAACAAAAAGAATCTGGTTGCCGTATTTCTGCTCTTTTAAGATTCGACTTTTTCCCGGAACCTCCATGGAACTTACCTCAACCGTTTGAAAAGCGTCCGAAGTCGGTATGGGAAGCCACATACGAGCTGGTTCCGTTATATCAGGCAATGTGGCCATGTATGTAAAATCGAATTCGTCATGACCGCTGATTACCCCTAAAAGATTTCGTGATGCATTTTCAATTGAGACAGGATGCCAGGTTTTGTCCTCCCGCTGTTCCCATGTGTAAAAAGGCTGACCATTAATCTTGTGGACAGTTGTTTCAGTAACCGTCATTGAACCCGGGTCACCAGCAAGAAAGAAGTCGACATCATATAGATCACCTTCGATGTCTGCTACGTCTACACAGGCAAAGTGGTAACGCGGACCCAAATTTGCCAGGTATTCAGTATGAACACGAACCAATTTAAGTTTGAGTTCTTTCTTATCATATTGAAGATTAAAAAAACCACCCCCTA
>CAXMPV010000273.1:0-269 GCA_964195175.1 uncultured Thermodesulfobacteriota bacterium
GTGGTATTTCAGGGCCTCTATAAATAGTTGGGAGAATTTTTTTATGTCAAATCATGTAGAAGCGCAGATAGCAAACAATAAGAAGACGGAGAAAGTCTTTTCGTGGCCAAACCTGGTGGCGAAGGAGTTTATAGCGGCAATTCTATGTACAGTTATATTGCTCATTTATTCATATTATGTTGATGCTCCACTAAGGGAACTTGCTAATCCGGGAGAACCTGAGAATCCGGCAAAAGCACCATGGTATTTTTTAGGTTTACAGGAGATCC
>CAXMPV010000273.1:279-2399 GCA_964195175.1 uncultured Thermodesulfobacteriota bacterium
GCGTTATTGTTCCCAGCATTATACTTATGGGGTTGATGGCAATACCGTATATAGATGTGAATCCTAAGGGGAATGGGGGTTACTGTTTCAGGGATAGAAGATTTGCGATAACGGTTTTCGTGTTTGGATTTATTTTCTGGTATGCTCTTATAGTGGTGGGTACATACATGAGAGGGCCGTTCTGGTCGTTTTTCTGGCCTTGGGAGACATGGAGTTTTGATTTTCCAACCCCTCCGCCATCGGTAAGTTTACCAAACTGGCTGGGTATTCCTGCCCTTCTTATCTATTTTGGGCTAGGAATGTTGGTGCCTGCAGTTGCTTTCTGGAAATTTGCTAAACAGCTTGGCTTTATCAGATACAACATCACAATGATGCTGTTATTGCTTATGCTGGGAATGCTTATCAAGATGGCTTTAAGGCTGATGTTTAACGTTAAATATGTATTGCAGACACCTTGGTTTAATATTTAGGAATTCCGAAGACGTGGATTGATTTATTTTTTTCTATTTTTTCGAGAGAAGTAAACAAATGAAAAAGAAATTATTTTTGTTATCCAGTATATTGCTGCTAGTTACCACTCTCTTATGGGTTAAGGATATGATGGAACCAGAATGGAAGCAATATCAGGTAGAGTATTATGAGCAGCAACGAAAAGCAGTGGAGAAACAGCTGCTAAACACAAGTGACGAAGAAGCAATAGCAGAGTTAGAGGCGAAACTCGCTAAGTTGCAAAAACCTAAGTACGAAATAAAGCAGATTCTTCTAAAAGGCGATTATGGTTGGGCTCAACAGACGAACGGGCAGAAAGCGGAAAGATGTATTACCTGTCACATTGATGAAGCAAAGTTGACCGCGTCTCATGAGACGGTAGTCAAAAGCTTCCCGTTTGATATTTATGGTTGTACTGTATGCCATGAGGGGGAGGGTCGCTATCTTGATAAAGAGCATGCACATCATGGTATTTTCAAACATAAGAGAGCGATGCGGCAAAGGCTAGATAATGCTGATGTTCTTTTTGATATGTGGGAAGAGTTTGCTACTCTTTCTCTGGAAGAGGGTGCAGAATGGGCTAGCTTTAAAGATAGGACAATTACAGGTGAAAAAGCAATATATTTGGGCAGTGGCAAATGTATGAGATGTCATACCGGTCTTACGGCGCCGCATGTCGAACGATGGAAGAGAGTTAAATTCGAAAGTTTTAATGTTATCAAGGAAGCTCCTGATTATATTAAAGGAGATGAAGAGTATAGAAAGAAATGCTATGAGTGTCACACGACAGGTTACAATAAAGAGACTGGAACTTATGAAGAAGAGGGTATAACCTGTGAAGCATGTCATGGACCTGGTGAGGTGTTTGCGGCTTTCATGGATAGTGGTAAAGCTACAGAAGGTCAAAAAATAGCTAAAATCACACCTGCCTACAATAAATGTGGTGGGACTGAAGGATGTCATCGAAGCAGGAGACATGAGATGCGGGTGAAGTTCTTCAGGGACAGCAAGAAGTATGACGATTACGAATGGTTCCAGCCGAAGTATCAACGAATTATGACTGAGGTGACGGAGAAGAAGAAAAGCGGCGGTGATGAAGGATATGACCCTACACTGCCTAAGCATAATATAAGATTTGTTAGGTGAGGTCTGGGAGTTAATTGGTAAAAGAATAAAAATGATAGTAATACAATGTGGTTAATTTGTTGTTCTGATATATACTTTATGAATGTTTATGTTTCGTTGTAATTTTTGATAAAAGAAAGGGAGGATTTTCATAATGGATCTTCTGAAAACGTATGCGGTTGTAGTTTTCTTTTCAGTTTTTTGCGCATTGCATGTAGCAAATGCCGCAACTGAACAGGATTATATGGGCTCAGGTACGGGCGAATTAGACTATGTGGGTGCTGAAGCTGGCAAAGGAGCCTCCGCAGACAGCGTTGAAGGTCCTGGTTTGGAGCCTATCACTAAGAAACAGCATGAAAGAGCTAAGAATTATTTCAGCAGTGTTTACACAACTGCTGCGGCAAGGGCTCTTTATAGTGACAATGTCGGGCTAGAGAAAGGTGCCGGGCCATGGCAGGATTTCTATAAGCCTAAGCCATTACATATGTACTGGTTCCCATCACGGC
>CAXMPV010000274.1:0-2398 GCA_964195175.1 uncultured Thermodesulfobacteriota bacterium
TCTGGGCGCTAGGCAAGATAGGAGATGATAAAGCGACCACTGCGCTTGAACACGCACTTGATGATCATAATCAAAGTGATGAAAATATTAATAATGAGATAGTGATTTTAAATGGAAAGCAACAGGTTCTGGAAGATCAGATTGCAGCTTTAGAAGATGAAATAATACTACAGGAGTTTCCGATTTTGGAAGATCAGATCGCAGCTTTAGAAGATGAAATAACGCAACAGGAAATCAGTAATGAAGAAACAAAGAATGAAGCTGCCGAAGAGAGCAAATATCACTACAATCAGGCGTTCTTTAAAGAAATAAAAGAGCAATGGGACTTTCGGCCATTCGTACTAGCAGCCACTATGCTTGAGGTTGCTGTAAGCGAAGAGGAGAATATCGATATCGCTATTGAAGGATTAGAGAAAGTGATACAGGAGAACAGAGAAATAAAAGAATATGCAAGAGAAGCAATCCAAAGATTAAACTATAACTAAGTCCGATCTTGGTTTTACACGAAATATAATTTGAAATAGAGAAATGGTTAAGAACTATGAAAAATAAAATTGTTTATTTAGTTGGATCTGGCCCTGGCGACCCGGGACTCATTACCGTAAAGGGACTTGAGTGTATTAAAAAAGCAGATGTTATTGTTTACGACTATCTCGTTAACTCTGTCCTGTTAAGAAACGCCAGGAAAGATGTGGAACTGATATATGTTGGAAAAAAAGGAAATCAGCACACTATGGAGCAGGACGATATAAATCAGTTGCTTGTAGACAAAGCTAATGAAAACAAGATTGTTACCCGACTGAAAGGCGGGGATCCATATGTTTTTGGCAGAGGTGGAGAAGAGGCCATTGTCTTAAAAGAAAACAATATACTTTTTGAAGTTGTCCCGGGTATAACGGCAGCAATAGCTTCACCTAATTATGCCGGTATACCGGTAACACATCGCACTTGTACATCCACCTTTGGACTCATCACCGGCCATGAAGACCCGACAAAAGATAAAACTGATGTCGACTGGGAAAAAATAAGTACAGGTTTAGGCACACTGACATTCTATATGGGCATAAAGAATCTTCCCAATATAGTCAACCAGCTAGTGAAACATGGCAGATCTGCGGATACCCCTGTAGCCGTTATAAGGTGGGGAACCACTACTCATCAGGAAACCGTAACCGGCACATTGTCAACTATCGTGGAAATTGCAAAGGATATCAAGCCACCTGCTATCACAATTGTAGGAGAAGTGGTAAACCTTAGAGACCAACTAAACTGGTTCGAATCAAGACCTCTTTTCGGTAAGACAATAATAGTGACCCGTTCCAGAGATCAGGCAAGTGCGTTCTCAGAACAGCTCATCGAGCTCGGCGCCAATGTACTGGAATATCCGACAATAAACATAACCGATCCCGACGATTTCGGCCCACTCGATAGAGAGTTGAAAAACCTGGATTCTACGGATTGGCTTATCTTTACCAGCGTGAACGGAGTAGACGCATTCTTTAACAGAATATTTGAATTGGGCCGTGATGTCAGAGACCTTAAAGGAGTGAAGATATGTTCCATAGGCCCATCGACAACAGAGAGAATAAAAGAATTTCATGTCTCAGTTGATTGCCAGCCTCCTAAATATGTTGCAGAAAGTGTAGTAGAAGCACTGGAAAAGGTCGAAGAGATCAAGGGAAAACGTTTTCTTATGCCTCGCACTGATATCGCACGAAGTTACATCCCTGAAGAACTCAAAAAGCGAGGAGCAGAGGTCTCAGATATCATTGCCTACAAAACAGAGCTTGCAACTGACGGAGACAATATAGTTCTGGATAAACTCAAAGATGGAGAAGTTGACATTGTCACATTCACCAGTGCTTCAACAGTGAAAAATTTTCTCAAGATCATTGGAGCGGATAACTTGTCTGCATTTAAGCACAATGTTCAGTTTGCTAGCATAGGGCCAATCACTAATGAGTCTGCGGAAGAGATGAATATTGACATCTCGATAAAGGCCAAAGAATATACCATCCCCGGATTGGTACAGGCGATAGTTGAGAAAGTGCACCAATAAAAGCAAATCAGACACTAATTACACGGATTTACACATATCACAAATACCTGCCCGAAAACGTCATTCGGGCGGGCACTACGTCCCCCCTACACCCCTCTTTGTGGAAATCTTCGCCTCGGTACTGCTCTACTACTTTTCGCCTTTGTCTGTATAATGCTCCCATTTTTAGCTTTTTCCAAGAAAAATCTACCTCAAAAAAACATTTTTCCTGAAAAACCCGAGCCTTAAAAATAATATTTTCTAAAATTTAAAATAAACATCAGGATACACAGGGATATTACTGGTGAGATGTGGTTTGAGGTGGATTAACTTTAAAGGTGGTACAAAGAACGGGGGCAG
>CAXMPV010000275.1:0-2371 GCA_964195175.1 uncultured Thermodesulfobacteriota bacterium
GCGTAGTCTTTCCACACCCTGACGGTCCGAGGATCACGATCCTCTCCCCTTTTTCAATGTCGAGTGACATCTCCCTTATAACTGGAATCTTATTGTACGCCTTAGAAACGTTTTCAACTTTAACTAGCATTTTTATTTTATTAGCCGCAGATTAACACAGATCACAACTGTTTTTTTCCTTTTATTGTTATAAGCAAATCTTTTGAATTTCGGTGTTTCTCCGAAGTTCAATAATAAACCAACTTCAACATTTGTTGCCTTCAAGTAATTGATTAATTACGCTTCATGCGCAGAGTCTAGTGTACAAACTGCTTTTATTTCAACTATTACTCTTTCATTAACAATCAAATCTGCCTTAAAATTTCCAATAATATTACTTCGAAAAGAGACAGGAATATCTTTCTGCCTTTCTACGCACATTCCATATCCAGTTAAAACAATATGTAATGCCTTTTCATATACTGACTCTAGAAAGCCAGCACCAAGCTCATTATAAACTTCATAAAAGCTTTTAAGAATAATATCTGTGATTTCTTTATATTTAAACTTATCTGTATCCATCTGCATTTATCTGCGGCTAAAAACTATTTACAATATTTTCTTACCAAACCCAGCCCGCATAGAGGTAAAAGTGCTATCACGATCATAATTACACACAGAGCCGAAATGACACTGTCCGGGCTGTTTGCCATAAGGGTAAATGTTCGTACGGGAAGTGTATCATGAGCGGGAGGATATACCATCATGGTAATACCAACATCCCTTAAACAGAAGATAAAACAGATCAGCCATGTTGCAATCATACCCCTCTTAACCAAAGGGACAAGGATCTTAAATATCCTTCGGTACCAGCCTGCTCCTGCGATTTGTGCTGACTCTTCCAGTGAACGTGAAATGTAGGGAAATGTTGCAGCCATAATTCTCTCACCAAGTGCCGTATACTGTGCAATATAACCGAATATTATAATGGCCATAGACGCATATATAAAATTAGTCCCCGGTGTATTCCATAGACCGGACAGTCCTATACCTATCAATGCACCCGGTAAAGCAAATAGGAATACGGCTATGGAGTCTGCAGCGTAGTATAGGCGAAGTGCCTTGCGATCGAGAATATAACCAAGGAAGAAACCGAATACGACAAGACATGTGGCGCCAACTGAGGCATAAAGCAGGCTCCTCATAATACTGTCTATTGAACGAACAATCGCCTCTGAATATGCAGAAACGGAGACGGACTTACACAGCAATACGCATAATGGAATTATAACCAGAACAGAAACAAGTATGCTTACAACGATTGTGAAAAAAGTTTTAGATCTCCCGAGAGGCACTACCACCATCTTATTTTCTGATCTAATCGTTTTGGTAGTTCTGAAAACAAATGCCTTACTACGCAGAAAAAATCGTTCTACAGCTAAGACAACAATTGTAATTATTCCCAGTGGTACTGCCGCAGCCGTAGCCGAGTTAAAATCATAAAATGCTGAAAACCGGGTAAATGATTCAACAGAATAGACATCAAAACGCAGAAAGGATGGCACTCCAAATTCACCGAGTGTAAGAATGAAGGTAATAAGAGCTCCCAGTGCAATACCCGGAGATATGAGGGGTAGTGTTATTTTCTTCAGCACTACTGGCCACGAGTTATAAAGCCTTCCCGCCTCCTCCATGTCTTGATTAACCATACGTAAGTAAACCATGGTCAGGATAATGACGATTGGGAGCAGCGCTGATACCATCACAAAAAGCGTCCCCGCAAAACCGAACAGAAGACTGGATGTAAGAATACCGACAGTTTCTCCTAAGACACTTGCCACAATACCTGACCTGCCCAGACAATAAAACCATGCGACTGCCAGAATATATGAGGGTATAAGGAGTGGAATAATAAAAAGAACTGCAAAAAGTCTTCTAAACGGGAGGTCTGTTTTTGCAAAGAGAGTTCCCAGAGGGACTCCTAACAAAACGGTGATAAAGGTTGTTGCACCCGCCAGTGTCAGGGTGTTAAATAATAGCGTCCATTCTCTATTTGATTGTAACAACGTCCCATAAGTCTCCAGTGATAATTCACCATCAACAAAAAGAGATTTAATGAACATGACTATAACGGGGACGAGACCTATTCCTACAAATAGGAATATCGTTATATATAGAGTAAGTTTTTTTGCCATTTATTAGACCTGCAATTCTCGATGATGCACAATCGGACATGACATGAATAATCAATGAGCACCAGAATAGCCGATGTCATTGAATTAAGGGCTTTTTACCAATGTAGGTGTATACTGGCAAACTGTAGCGGAATGGCTTTAGCCTTCCATTCATCCACCCGGGCACGACAATGGAAACCTAAAAGGTTTCCGCTACA
>CAXMPV010000276.1:0-2366 GCA_964195175.1 uncultured Thermodesulfobacteriota bacterium
GCCATAGCCAGGTTACATGCTATGGTGGTTTTCCCTTCCCTCATAGAAGAGCTGGCAATTGCTATAATTTTCATCTGCCGCTCTGCTGCAATAAACTCTACTCCGGTACGTAAAGCCCTATAGCTTTCTGCTATAGTCGATTTTGGTGCGAAGTGAGATACCAGTCTGGCATTCAGTTCGAGCACTTCTTCTGACATTTCAGTGCTTTTCTTTTTCAGCAAGGTATCTTTGATTTGTTCAGTACCCATGAATGGAATTACCCCAACAACCGGAACCCCAAGAAATCCCTCCACATCTTCAATTGTACCAATGGAAGTGTCCATGGTCTCACGTACAAATGCCATGACTACTCCAAAAATAAACCCAATGAAAGCGCCGATCACCGTTGTAGTTTTGGTAGTGGGCGGATTTACCGGGAAAGCTGGTAAAATAGCAGGCCTCACAATTGTTATTTCCTGTATCTTTTCAGCTTCCTTAATCAATACCTCCTGATACTTCTGTTCTAAAGAACTGAGAAGTTTTTGATAACCATTGATATCATTTCGAATCCTTTCCATGTCAAAACTAATTTCTGGAAGTGAAAGAAACACTTGCAATTGTTTGGCTCTCTCTGCACCTGACTCTTTTTGGGTTTCCCGTAGCCTTTCCTTTTCAGCAAGTAAATGGTCCTCCATATTTATCAGTATAGTATCTATTTCAGTATCTATTCTTTTTACTTCAGGATGATTCTCAGTAAAGTCAATTAATAATACATTCCTTTCCAATTGCAGTTTATCTAGATTGGCATTGAGGGTTGTGAATACGGGACTTATCGCCTTTGAATAAAAGCCTACCACCTTTGCCCTGGGCAATGATTTCTGGAGCTTAAGATGCTCGATTAAATTTTCAATATCTTCCGCCTTTTGCTTGGCATCGTTAAGTCTTTTTTCAGAATCTTCTAATCTCCGGGTAGTGTCCCTGGCATGAGTCTCCATTGAAACAAAGCGTTTTTCCTGCCTCAATTTTTTAAGTTCTTGCTGAGATGCCTTTAAAGTCTTGACAATTATACCTAATCTCCTTTCAATGAAATCCTTTGCCTCGTATGTACGTAAATTTCTCTCCCTGGAGTTTCTCTCCTGAAATGCCTCAGCAACAGCATTGGCCAATTCCATTGAAAATCCTGGGTTTCTTGAGGTTGCTGATATGTTTATAATATCAGTGTCTCCCTCCACTAATGTATTCAATTTATTTTTCAGATCAATAACGGTGCTCATCAGTTCAAGATTATTTCGAATATCCTTACTTGGAATTCCCTTATCAATAAGACCCATATTTTTGGCTGCTAATTCCACTACTGGAAGACTGGTCGCTATGGCAGATTGTGTCTCTAACGAATCTGCATCGGACCATGATATAGTCTCAACATATAGCCCGGTAACAGTCGTTGTTTTCTCCACTCTTATGCTTGATGTTGCTTTATACAATGGAATTGGCTGATTTACGAGAGAGAAAATTAAACTGAAAATACCAATAGTAGCAGTAGCAAAAACAATAATAAGCTTTCGCTTACGCATTATCCTGGTGTAATCTCTAAGGTTTAATTCATACTGAGCCATTTGTTTTATGCTCCGGTCTTTACTAAATTATGTTTACACGGTAAGGCGGGATAGATAATTGAATGTCAGATATTATAAAATCATAATTTCTGCATATATCAAACAAACCAAAAGCTCTACTCTAAATTACGGTTATCGTAGAGCAGGGCTTTTGGTTTGTTTTAGCAAAAAAATAAATTTATCTACAATCACTTGTATCTGTGGGTAAGACCACGAAAGATTATTTTTCAATAACCAATTAATATTCCTTTGGGATTGTTTTTGCTTTTTAATGCTACACCGGGGGATGAACCTTTTATAGAAAAAGAGAATGCAAGGCCATATAAAGAGTTTGAAGAGTTTGGATTAATCCGGAGTGCATTGTTATACTCAATTGTCGCTTCACGAAACATCTCTTCATACATATTGCCTGATCTGTTGCGGAAAGCTATATTATTCCCGAAAGTGTTAGTTTGTTCAGCTAAACCGGTTTCACTGTTTATCTCACAACCGGCATCATCATTAAGATAATATCGCTTAACTGAAACGTTTTGGTTGCCTTCCGGTGCATCTTCTCTTCTTGCTATCGCATCGTCAAGGTACATGGCTTTACAGTAATAGGCATGGGCCAGGTTGAGAAAGGCATTATTATCATAAGGGTTTCTTTTTGCAACGTCTTCATATTTTTTTATAGCTTCATTTATTCCTATTTTGGCCTTATCGTTTCTGGCTATATTATATGTATAAACCCTATAGTCTGAGTCAGTCTTATTGTTAATTTCTTTTGCGGTA
>CAXMPV010000277.1:0-2328 GCA_964195175.1 uncultured Thermodesulfobacteriota bacterium
GGAAAATCAACGCTCTTGAATGCACTGGAATATGGAATCTATAACCATATCCCCGATGATGGTCGCGAATTTGTGGTAACCAATGCTGACGCGGTCAAGATAAGGGCGGAAGACGGGCGCAGTATTCAGAACCTGAATATTGATCCTTTCATATCAAATCTGCCGTTTGATCAGGACACCACTGAATTCTCTACTGCCAACGCAAGCGGAAGTACGTCTCAGGCAGCTAACATCCTGGAGGCCCTTGAGGTGGGCGCAAACACACTTTTGCTGGATGAGGACACACTGGCAACAAACTTCATGATTCGTGACATACGGATGAAGGCCCTTATCGCTAAAGAGAAGGAACCGATTACGCCGTTTATAGAACACGTACGTAGTCTCTATGTAGAAAAGGGGATATCAACCGTAATCGTAATGGGTGGGAGTGGCGACTATTTCAGTCTGGCTGATGTGGTTATAGGCATGATTGAGTACAGCCCCCATGATTTAACCTCCCAGGCGCATCAAATCGTCAAGGAAAACCCTTTACCAGAGTACACTGATGCTGCACCTCCTTCAGAGATTCAGCGTATTCCATTACCGAATGCACTGAGTCCATCAAAGGGAAAAAGGCCGGTAGATATTAAGATAGATGAACTTCTCTACATGCGATTCGGTGAGCACAAGGTCCAGGTAAGTGCAATAGAGCAGCTTGTGCATCCCAGTCAATTAAGAGCAATAGGATACGCCATTC
This sequence comes from uncultured Thermodesulfobacteriota bacterium, assembly GCA_964195175.1. Taxonomy (GTDB): domain Bacteria; phylum Planctomycetota; class Brocadiia; order Brocadiales; family Scalinduaceae; genus Scalindua. Next base: position 737 of record CAXMPV010000277.1, read on the forward strand.
ATTATGCCGGCAAGTATATTGACGGCAAAAAAAGCATAAAAGAGATTTGCCGGTTAGCACTGGCTGATATACAAGAGAAAGGACTGGACTGCTTAAGTGATCTGGGAATTAGAGGAGATTTTGCAGAATTCAGAAGTTATGAACTAGCTGCAACCCTGAATAGATTTCGAGCTTTGAGGGTAAAGCAGAGAGTCTGAGCTTGTGGCAGATTGGGATCTAGCAGTGTCAGTTTACGATTGTTTTTTCAGATAGACAAATATATTCAGTTTGATAAAATTCTTTATATGAAAAAACAAAAAGATACAAAGGCAGCTTTAATTCCTCAGGAATATGTAGAAAGTAAGATATTGCTTATTAGGGGTAAAAAAGTAATGCTAGATAAAGACTTGGCTGGGCTTTATAGTGTTGAAACGAGAGCTCTGAATCAGGCGGTGAAAAGAAACAATGAACGCTTTCCAGAGGACTTTATGTTTCAGTTGACCAAAACCGAGGCGAATCTCTTGGTATCACAAAATGTGATACCTTCAAAAAGAAGTCTGGGAGGGTCACTACCATATGTATTCACTGAACACGGAACTTTAATGGTAGCCAATATAATCAAAAGTACGACCGCAGTAAAAGTAAGTATTGTGATTGTAAGAGCATTTGTAAAACTCAGAGAAATGATGCTGTCGCACAAAGACTTGCAAAAGAAGATTGAAGCCATGGAAAGGAGGCACGACAAGCACGACCAACACTTCCAAGTTGTCTTTAAAGCCATAAAGGAAATGCTAAATCCACCAGTAGAGAAAAAAGGTAAGATAGGTTTTAGATCGAATAAAGCGAAGCAATTTACACAACATTAAGTTTTGACACCTTTTTATGTTTCCTTTTCTTTTTCCATTCAAAGCATATTATCCATTGATTATTATCACTTTTAAAACGGAACGTCTTCATATCTTAGATCCTGAAAATAAGTTCAGAATGACAGCGTTTAGATAGTATGTATAGATATTGTTCTTAGGCTGATTCATTTCTATTTTGAGGTGATTTACGTATAATAAACTTTTCTTCCAGTTCCTGATATTTTTTCATGTTAATGATCTCTTTGTAATCTGCAAATGAAGATCTGTTTTCAAAGCCGGAGGTGGTACCGTTTTCTTTAAGAAAGCGGAAACAATCTTCAATACCTTTGGTTGCGGCAAACAGGCCTGATAATGCAAAGACACCCAGCTTAAAACCTAGTTTTTCCAAATCCTGCGCGCTTAAGCATGGAGTTTTTCCTCCCTCTATCATGTTTGCCAATAGGGGAACATCAGGAAGTGCTGATGGTATTTCCCTGAGCTCTCCTTCGGTTTGCGGTGCCTCAATGAAGACGACATCTGCACCGGCCTCGTAATATGCTTTACCACGTCTGATCGCCTCTTCCAGTCCCAGTTCAGCACGTGCATCTGTTCTCGCAACAATTACCAGCCCACTCTCTCCGCTGGCAAATCTGGCCGCACGTATTTTCTCTACGTGTTCTTCCATGGCAATGATACGCTTACCCTCAAGATGACCACATCTCTTTGGCCACTCCTGATCTTCCAGAATGACACCTGCTATTCCCAGAT
>CAXMPV010000278.1:0-2308 GCA_964195175.1 uncultured Thermodesulfobacteriota bacterium
CTTTTCGTCAGAAACAGAAAGTGTAATCTGGTTTGCAAAGTCCTGCACATGGTGTACTACCTTCTCTTCTACCACTATACCTCTTGACTCAGCCATGCTGAGTGCATTTACAAAATTAACAGATCCATCAGAGATAGTATTCAAGAAACCATGTACAAGTGCGGCTGTAAGTGCTCCGGTATCATAATCGGTAACAGCGCCTGAATAGCTGATAGTTAATTTTTTGATTTCAGTATGGTTTTCACGATGAAGCTGGCCTTGAAATGCACCCAATTTGTCACAAAGTTTTAAGTATGGACTAAGGATTTTAACCATTTCTGAACTGATAGACGGGCAATTAATTCCGTTTCGAATTTCTCCTGTAAGAAGGTAGTCCCGGATCTGTTCGGCAACCTGAACTGCAACATTTACCTGTGCTTCTGCAGTAGAGGCACCTAAATGTGGTGTGCAGATTACACGTTCATGTTTTAGCAGCGGGTTTTCTTTTGGAGGCGGTTCCTCTTCGAAGACGTCAATAGCAGCACCTGCAATTTTATCGGAATTTAATCCGTCTATAAGGTCTGCCTCGTTAACAATCCCACCACGTGCACAATTTATAATACGAACTCCGGTTTTCATTGTCTCAATAGTCTTCTTGTTGATCAGGTTACGAGTCGAATCATTTAACGGAACGTGGGCGGTTATATAATCTGCACGCTCAAATAGTTTTTCTTTCGTAACCAGCTCAACTCCATTTTTTGCAGCAACTTCCGCTGTCAAGAAAGGATCAAATACAATTACTCTCATCTTCAGACCCTGTGCACGATCAGCTACAATCTTGCCTATGTTACCATATCCAAAGACACCCAGTATTTTTCCCGTAACTTCTATTCCGGTAAATTTAGACTTTTCCCATTTTCCCAGGTGCATGCTTTTATCCGCTTGAGGAATGTGACGGGAGAGAGCCATGAGCATGGCAATAGCGTGTTCGGCTGTTGTAGTGGCATTACCACTGGGTGTGTTGACAACAATAACGCCACGTTCCGTAGCCGTAGTGCAATCAATATTATCTACTCCAATACCGGCTCTTCCAATAATCTTTAATTTATTTACTGCTGCAAAAACATCCTTAGTAACTTTAGTTGAAGAACGAATGATGAGTGCATCAGTATCCTGCAGTTCTTTAATTAAATCTTCAGGACTCAGATTAGTTTTATAAACTACCTGAATCCCATCAGCTGCATCAAGTACATCAATGCCATTTTGAGACATTTTATCTGAAACAAGGACTTTCACGCTTCACCTCTTTTAAATAGAATAATTTTTATGTAATAAAATGTTAAAAGTGCTAAATGCAAAACACTCTCTGATAAGAAAGTGTGTATTTATTTAAAAACTCAATCACTGCCATAACCATATGCTGGTATGGCAATTCATATCTGTTAATAATGCTCCGACTTATTTACCCCATATCCTTTTCATGTATTTTTCTCTTCCTGATCCGGACTTATATCTCTCGTATCTGTCAGGGCTTTTTTTATAATACTTTTGATGGTACTCTTCGGCTGTGCAAAAAACTGACACCGGGATAATTTCGGTAACGATAGGCCTGTCGTGTATACCGGACTTACCAATTTCATCCTTTGATAATTCGGCTATCTGTTTCTGCTCTTCATTATGATAATAAATAACCGTTCTGTATTGTGACCCTATATCTGCAAATTGTCTGTTTGGCGTTGTTGGATCTATATTCTTCCAGAATACATCAAGTAGCTCAGAATAAGTGATCTGTGTGGGATCAAATTGAATCTCAATAGCTTCAGTATGACCGGTTTCACCCGAACATACGTCTTTGTAGGTAGGGTTTTCCTTATGTCCGCCAGTATAACCAACGTTAGTTGAAACTACGCCATTTAGTTTGTCAAAAGGGTGTTGCATGCACCAGAAACAACCGCCTGCAAACACAGCACTCTCAATATTGCTACTATTCATGTTTGATCATTAACTATCTATTTTACAATTTCTGCTTCCCGCAATTTCGACTACAACTGCCATCTGGACTATATATTCAACCTAAAAAAATACCATATCCTGTAACTTATTGCAAATAAAAGTATTAACCGCCAATAGTGCAATCTTTTCAATAAATCATTATATGTATTGATATTTAAAATGGTTCATTATATTCTTGAAAAAAGAGCCCATAATCTTTAATATCAGACCCTAAAAAGATATTGGTATGTTCTGTAAAGGTCGTATCATTACAAATTTTATTTAAGAATATGTGTGATAATTCGATGACAGTTTGTTAGGGGAGGCTCTCTGTCCA
>CAXMPV010000279.1:0-2306 GCA_964195175.1 uncultured Thermodesulfobacteriota bacterium
AAATATCATGCCCTCATTTCCAATGGATTCCGGCTACAAGCATGCCGGAATGACGGCAGTATGAATAGCATTAGAAGTACAGTAATTTCATGCAGAGCCATTTTAATTATTTACTTCCACTTTTCATACCTTTTAAGAATATCTATTGGGACTGATTTAATCTGGCGTGTTACACCTCGATGTTCATAGATGAACCACATACTATAAATAGTATATATATCAAATTTAGTATGTCACCTTTGCCGCGTCCGACTGCTATGTGAATTTTTGTTATTCACTCGATTTCATAAAGACAATTAACGCTAATGAATAAACAATTAGAGCATAATAAATTCTGTTGTAGGTTTTTCTGAGCGAGTTGCCTTTTTTAGAAAAATCATCTGCGTTCCAATATGGAAGAAGGTTATTCAAGATAACCTTTCTCCCTCCTTTTACTTCCTTTTCCAATTGAAGCCTGGTCATTATTGCTCCCAGGATCAGTGCTATACCGATTGCCAAGAATAACAATGCTAAAAGGATTCTAGATAATTCCATTTTCGTAAACTTGGGTATTCATAAACGCCTTTCGTCAGCGGACCAACTACGCTGGGTCCGCTGCAAGAATTTGTGGCGGGCTATCAGGTACTAAAGTGCATTGGGTTGGGTTAACTCTCTCAACAAGTTTCAGGAATTCCTCCGAAGGATAGCCTTCTATATTTAGCTCAATATTTCTCAAGTCACTAGCCAAGCGACCCAGGTTCAATGCATCCTGCCTGGTGATATGACGCTCGTCCTTTCGCGGGTGAATAGTTATCCCACGCACACCTAAGTCGTGAAATTTCCGAGCGAAGTCCACGACATTTGGAAAATCTCGCCCACGAGAATTTCTCAGCAAAGCTATTTTATTTAGATTGACACTAATTACTGTCATCTTCGAATTATTCTACCTACGCATATTTTGGGAAAGTCGCCTAACGTCGCAAATCACCGCCGCTTTTAACCTTCCGAGTATATTTGCCTTGATACCACTTTTCAATCCATGCTCAAGAGTTTGTTGAATGACCACAATTCCTAATGGTCCAGGTTTAAACCCCGCAGTTAACCCGAAAATGAAAGCTGAAAATATGTATTCACTCATTTTTATTGGTTCTAACGTTGCAAATAAGCGGCCGACTTACCCAAAGCGAAGCGACGGGTAAGTCGGTCCGCGTTGAATTGCCTTGTTAGCCCAAACATTACGCCAGAATCTGAGGTATTGTTGTACGAAGTAACGAAATTAGTTCTGCCTCAAACCAAGGATTCCTACGGAGCCAGATGTTATTCCTGGGGCTTGGATGCGGTAACGGCACCATTTTTGGCCAGTAAGTTTCCCATGATCTTACCAACTCTGTTAACGAAGAGTTTGATTTCTCAAAATGATAATCCTGTGCGTATTTTCCGAGCACTAAAGTCATCTCTACGCTGGGAAGCTGCTCTAATAATGATTTTCGCCACGTTTGCTCACATTCTCGTCTTGGCGGTAGATCCCCTGATTTCCCTGTTCCCGGATAGCAGAACCCCATCGGTAATATCGCTACTTGTTTTGCATTGTAGAATTCATCTTTCGAAATACCCATCCATTCTCGTAATCGATTCCCACTGGCATCATCAAATGGAATCCCCGAATCATGTACTTTTTTACCAGGTGCTTGCCCCACAATCAGTATTCTTGCGTTTGGATGTAACTGTAAAACCGGCCGTGCTCCAAACGGCAAATAGTTGTCGCAAATACAGCAAGATTTAACTTCCGCCAATAACGTTGTGTATGACTTCATTTAAGTGATAATTTCATAAGGGGCTAACGCTTCACATCAGCGGTCGTTCAAAGTGAGCGAAGCGAGCTTTGAGCGATCCGACTGTATGCGATTGATACTCATTTCTAACCTGTGCTCCATGCGCGCGGCTTTTTCATTCCGGCAATTTTACATGCTTGTTTCACGTAGCCATATGGAAACAATTTAAAAATAAGTTTCTTAGCATCTCTTTTTTCGCAATTATTTTTAGTCGCTATGTGACTTATTAGATGACGAACATCCGGGGCAATATTGTGCTCGTTGTAGTATTGCCGCATAAAATTCAGTATTAACCAGTACATCTCATTTAGTTTGATATCTTCTTCGGTGGCTATTTTATTTGCAATTTCGTCATCCCAGTCATCAGGATTAATCAAATATCCTTCATTATCTCTTGATATCTGTGTATTCATGTCTTCGTCTTCGATATCTTTCTAGCTGAAATACCTAACGCCTGCCGTAAAAGGCGCGCGCTTTATGCGCGTCCTTTTGACG
>CAXMPV010000280.1:0-2013 GCA_964195175.1 uncultured Thermodesulfobacteriota bacterium
CGGAGATCTCTTAGACGATATTTAATTTTTTTATGGAGAGGGTAGATAATATATGTGGTAATATGTGGGGTGTGCAGCCGAGAGTCTGACCCCACATATCCTGATAATAAGGTCCATGATAAAGGATGTTAATGAAAAGCATAATAAATTAAAATAACATTAATTGAGTATTAGAGTAAGAGATTTCACTTTCTTATTTGTCTTATTAAATAGCCCCTTTTTTATAGAGGGTGGTTGAGCCCGAAGCAGATTGAGAAAGCGGAATGTCAAATAAAAAAATACATGATACTTATATCGGGCAAATGCCATCGCTGCGGCGGTTCATTGCTCGCTTTTTAATCCGTAAGGAAGATGTTGAAGATGTGCTTCAGGAAACTTATGTTCGTGTGGTCAAGTCAGACGAGAGCGCCATCTCCTCCCCCAAAGCGTATTTGTATAGAGCTGCACGTAATATTGCGCTCAATGAATTAAACCGAAAATCTAATAGCGTAACGGATTTTATTGAAGATATTGCCGAGCAAGATTTTGGTGATGATCTTCCGTCTATTGATGATCAGGTGTTTAGCAAACTTCAATTTGAAGTTTTTGCCCAAGCCATGTCCATGTTGCCAACAAAATGCAGGAAAGTCTTTTTGCTGAAAAAAATATATGGGCTTACCCATAAAGAGATCGCTGTTCGTCTTGATATAGCGATCAAAACCGTTGATACCCATTTGTTCAAGGGACTGCTTAAATGTCGTGAATATATGAAAAGCCGCGGATATGGTGTAGAAGAGTTCAAAGTGATAACCAATAACGAACAAAGAAGGGGGGATGGGTCATGAATAAACAGACTCAAACCAAAGATCTAGCCTCAATTTCAGAAGAAGCATGTGGTTGGATAATTAAATTGGGAGAAGGGCCTAATTCCAAAGAGGACATCCAAGCGCTAAAAGCGTGGATGGCCCGCAGCCCAAAACATCGCATCGAGCTGATTGAAGTTTCTCGTCTTTGGGACGGTATTGATGATATGTTGCGTGAAGAAATACTGTCTCCTGAGAGTGTCCATGATAATGGCAGCACTATCTGGGATTCAATTAAGAGAAATGCGGTTGTTGCTGCATCCGTCGCAGTAGTTTTCTTATTTGCACAGTTTGTTGGCAAGGATACCGCGACACCTGCACCTGCTTTTTATACTGCCGCCTTGGGTGAGCAAAAAACAGTGTCTTTATCTGATGGCTCTAAAGTTATATTGAATACGGATAGTCAGATTGAAGTGTTATATAGTGCCAAGTTCAGAAATATTCGTCTTCTGCGCGGCGAAGCTTTGTTTGATGTCGAAAAAAATAAAGATAGGCCCTTTCAGGTGTACGCCGGCACCGGTGTTGTACAAGCAGTTGGCACGATTTTCTCTGTTTTTTTGGATAAGAGCAATATTGAGGTTACCGTCTCAGAAGGAAGCGTGGAGCTTTCCACTTTTAGCGCTGCGCCACAAGCATTAAGCCCTGGAATAAGTGACAATGGTCAACCTCTCTCTCTGGCAAAACTGGAGGTAGGGCATAGCGCTATTTTTAATCATGTTGTGGAGAAACTGGAATTCCTTGATCTGGATGTTATTGAAGACAAACTTGCCTGGCAAACGGGCACGCTGGTTTTTAAAGAGCAGGCACTTGAGCAAGTGATCAAAGAGATCAGTCGTTATACGAAACTGGAATTTGTGCTATCTGAACAGGATGTGCGAGACCTTAAGGTGACCGGATATTTCTATACCGCAGATATTGATAAATTATTATCTGCCATTGAATTTTCCCTGGGTATCGATGTAGAACGCAGCGATAGAGGCATAGTATATTTGTCGAAGGCCAAGCAAGTAAATAATCAAGAGTAATTTATTGGAACCACTATCAAGTTGTTAGTCAACATAGCGCACGTTATTGCACTCTTTTTGCTGCAATGGCGCTATGCTGTGGCATTGCAGCCAGACTTGCACCTTAACTATGTTCACTCACTGAAAAAATCCAATCCAGAGATTGG
>CAXMPV010000280.1:2023-2301 GCA_964195175.1 uncultured Thermodesulfobacteriota bacterium
AATGAAAAAAGAATTTCGTCGTATCTTAACAGTCATATGTTTTACATCACTCGTATCAATGAGTGTTGTGGCTGAGGATGACTATTTTGATTTTCAAATAAAAGAAGACACCCTTGGTGTTACTTTGGTCGCTATCGCAAAACAAACCAAAGCTTTTCTGTTACTTTCCCATGATCATGTTAAATCCATTAAGGCCAATAGTGTGAGCGGCCGCTTTACTCTCAAAGATGCTCTCGCCATTGCGCTTAAGAATACTGGATTTAAAGCCATAATAAACG
>CAXMPV010000281.1:0-2288 GCA_964195175.1 uncultured Thermodesulfobacteriota bacterium
GCTATTGCAATGCCCAGAATAACTCCGGTTTCCTTAATTACATTAAGTACAATTTCATTGCCTTGCGTAGCCATTTGGCCCACCTGTTTAAGGTTCGTAAGTGGTTGCAGGCCATTATCTCTTTCATTCAATAATGCAACGTTGACTCTCTTTAAAATACCTCCTGAGCAGGCATAGGCTTCGAGACATCCAATGTTTCCACAAGTACATTTTATTCCATCTCTTATAACTGTCGTGTGTCCTATTTCGCCAGCTATTGATGATGCACCATGCCAGACTTTTCCATCCAGGATAATACCACCCCCAACACCTGTGCCGAGAGTAATACAAAACAGGCTGCCTGCCCCTGATCCGGCACCTTTCCACCATTCTCCGAGTGCTGCCGCATTCGCATCGTTCTCAATTGCAACAGGCATTTTCAACTCTTTTTCGAGAATATCCCTTAATGGTACACTATCCCAGCCTTGCAAATTAGGAGGATTGAAGATTGTGCCTGTCTCTGCATTTAAGGGGCCGGGAAAGCCAATCCCCATCCCACATATTTCCTCTTTTGACAGTTTTGATTCTTCTATTGTTTCCCCCGCAAAAGAGACAATAAACTTAATCATCTCCTCCCTGCCATCTTCACAATATGTAGATTTTTTTAAGAGTGTAAGGATATCGCCATTTTCATTTACAACAGCCATCCTCGTATTTGTCCCTCCTATATCTGCAGCAAGGACATAATTATTTAATATCTTTGTCATATAGCGTCTCTGTTTCTTTTAGATTGTAATCCAGGTTATTAATGAAAAATTTACCTTAACGGCGCTTAAAGACCAATTCAAGTATAATTTTACACAAATATTACTATTGTCATTGCTTATACTCAGTAAGTTTTCAAAAAAAGGAGACTCCCTCTGCTTACTCATAACTTACTGTATTCTCATTCTATTTTGTATATAATGAATCCAGAGTTATTATTTCAATATTTCCACAATCATGAAAGAACTACAGGGTATAACAAAATGGCTGCCTACTACAAAAAAGGAAGTTGAAATGCGTGGCTGGAGTGAGCTTGATGTTATTCTTATTTCCGGTGATGCATACGTTGACCATCCGTCATTTGGACCTGCCGTAATTGGCAGGTATATCGAAAGTGGGGGATACAGAGTCGCTATTATACCTCAACCCAACTGGAAGGATGATCTGCGTGATTTCAAAAAGCTTGGCAAGCCCAGGTTTTTCTTTGGAGTAACCGCTGGCTGCATGGACTCCATGGTAAACCATTACACCGCCAATAAAAGAATTCGTTCGACGGACGCCTATACCCCCGGTGGGGAATCAGGCTTTCGTCCGGATTATGCAGTTAACACATATTCAAAGATCTTAAAATCAATTTATCCGGATGTTCCCGTTGTTATCGGAGGCATAGAGGCTTCTTTAAGAAGGGTCACACACTATGACTACTGGTCTGATAAGCTGGCGCCTTCTATTCTCGAAACAAGCGGTGCTGATTTACTGGTTTATGGGATGGGGGAACAACCGCTGAAAGAGATCCTCAAGCTTCTGGAAAAAGGAGTCCCCTTTCATCAACTGACTATGGTAAAGCAGACGGCATATATTCGGGACCAAAGCAAAGATGTTCCAAAAAACAAGAACTGGAAAGATATTACGATTAATTCACATCAAAATTGTCTGGAAGACAAGAAAGCCTTTGCAGCAAATTTTAAACAGGTTGAACAGGAATCAAATAAGGTTGTTGCGAACAGGATCATCCAGAACATTGAAGAAAACAACCTGATAATAAATCCTCCTTTTCAAACAATGACAGAAAAAGAGATAGACACTTCATTCGATTTACCCTATACAAGACTCCCACATCCTAAATACAAGAAACGTGGAGCTATACCTGCTCACGAGATGATAAAGTTCTCGATAAACATGCACCGTGGATGCTTTGGAGGGTGCAGTTTTTGTACTATTTCAGCACATCAGGGAAAGTTCATTGCAAGCCGTTCACAAAAATCTATTTTAAATGAAGTTGACCAGGTAGTTGATATGCCAGATTTCAAAGGCTATATTTCTGACCTCGGAGGTCCATCTGCCAACATGTACAAAATGAAAGGTGTGGTACAGGAAACATGTGACAAATGTATCGCACCTTCATGCATTCATCCTGTAATCTGTAACAATCTGGACACAAGCCATTCTCAAATAACAGAAATCTATCGCAAAGTAGATAAGCATCCTAAAGTAAAGAAGGCATTTATCGGAAGCGGAATCCGGCATGATCTACTGACAAAAAG
>CAXMPV010000282.1:0-1909 GCA_964195175.1 uncultured Thermodesulfobacteriota bacterium
CGTGCTGCGTCTTTTGCCCAGTAAGTGAGTATGATGTCCGCGCCTGCCCTCTTAATACTCATCAATGTTTCCAGCGCAACCGCCTTCTCATCAAGCCATCCTTTTTCATGTGCAGCCTTGACCATGGAAAATTCTCCACTGACATTGTAGGCCGCTATAGGGTGATTGAAGTTGTCTTTTATACGCCTGATAATATCAAGATATGGAAGTGCGGGTTTTACCATTACAATATCAGCTCCTTCGTCTATATCCAGAGCGACTTCCCGTAATGCTTCTTCGGTATTTGGTATATCCATCTGGTACGATCTTCTGTCTCCAAAGCTGGGTGGAGATTCAGCCGCATCTCTGAAAGGGCCATAGTATGCCGAAGCATATTTAGCAGAGTAAGCCATTATTGGGATGTTGTCATAGCCATTATCATCGAGAATCTCTCTGATCGCGCCTACACGTCCATCCATCATGTCGCTCGGAGCTACAATGTCGACACCGGCTTCCGCATGTGACAAGGCTTCTTTGGTGAGTAGTTTAAGTGTCTCATCATTGTCGATCAGATATTCACCACTTTTTTCATCCTTTTTAATGAAGCCGCAGTGTCCGTGATCTGTGTATTCACACATGCAGACGTCCGTAATAACCAGTATATCAGATACATTTTCCTTAATCGCCCTGACGGCTTTCTGTATGATACCATCATCTGCATAAGCTTCGGTGCCTAACTCATCCTTGGAACTGGGAATACCGAACAGGATTACACCCGGGATGCCGAGAGAGGCAAGCTCTTTGACCTCTTCAACAAGAGTGTCTACGGAAAACTGATAATTCCCAGGCATTGTTAAAATTTCTTTTTTAATTCCGCTTCCGGGACGTACGAAAAGCGGCATAATGAGGTCTTTAACAGTTAATTGAGTTTCCTGAACGAGATCACGTATGAGTTTATTACTTCTCAGCCTGCGAGGGCGGTAATTTGGAAAGTGCATTATAGTGTTCCTTTAAAAATTGTTTCTTTATAACGAATAGATAGTTTATAGTGTACAACCATTTTGTCAAATAATATATTCAATTAGGAATGAACAGACAATTAAGTTTGGAGTGACTAAAGTGGACTAAAGTGCCTAAAGTGAAAAATGTTATTCCAAAACTTTAGCTCACTTCTAAATTAAGGCACTTTTAATTTTTTTCAGAAACGCAAAGACTTTCTAACAAAAAGATTATACAGTGTAAAAAGAATACACAAGCATATAAGGGAGGCAAACACAATGCAGGAGCTGGTACAATTTCTCTTTGAAACAGGACATCTGAAAAATGTAGATAGAAGCGGTTGGTGGTTGTTTGGTAACAAAAATCCTGAGAGTGTAGCTGAACACTCTTTTCGTTGTACGATATTAGGCTATATATTGGCAAAATTAGAAAAAGTCGATCCGTCTAAAGTAATTATGATGTGTCTTTTTCATGATGTACATGAGACAAGAACAAATGATCTGCACAAAGTAGTACAGAAATACATAAATCAAGAAGAGGCTGGAGATAAAGCAACTGAGGATCAGCTGAAACCCTTGAAAGATCCAATTGGAAAAGAGATATCGGATGTATTGGGTGAGTTAACAAATCAGGAAAGTAAAGAGAGCGTGGTAGCCAAGGATGCGGACATATTGGAATGTGCGATGCAGGCCCGGGAGTATCAGGTTCAGGGGTATGAGGCCGCAGTTGACTGGCTCGACAGGGCTGATGACAGGCTCAAATGTGAATCATCTAAAAAGCTTCTGGCCATTCTAAAACATTCTGATCCTGGTGAGTGGTGGAAAAAACTTAAAGATCAGAAATAAACTTTTGGGATTTGAGAATTGAAGGATTAAGGAACTGAGTGATTGTATTCCATATGTTATAGTAGCCGTTCGCCTGGGCGAACGTA
>CAXMPV010000282.1:1919-2283 GCA_964195175.1 uncultured Thermodesulfobacteriota bacterium
TTCAAATTAAAAATATTTTGACAATCATTACATATTATCCTAAAATTTTGGGATAATCTGAAAGCTACTATATTAATTGAAAGGGGAAGGTATTAATGAAGACGCAACTTGACAGGGCCAGAGAAGGCGAAATTACGCCGCAAATGAAGGAGGCAGCCATCTATGATGATGTCACACCTGAGTTTATACGAAATGGCATCGCTAATGGTCACATTGTCATATATGGAAATCCTCAAAGAAAATCCAAGGTTGTCGGTATCGGACAGGGCCTTAGGACAAAGATAAATGCAAGTATTGGGACTTCTCCGGACATTATTGATTTTGATATGGAAGTAGTAAAGGCCAAAGTAGCGGAAAAGGCCGG
>CAXMPV010000283.1:0-2280 GCA_964195175.1 uncultured Thermodesulfobacteriota bacterium
ACCCTCTGCATAGAGCCCTCTTGAGCTTTTGATATTATTACGTCGGCAGTTGGTTCAGATTTCGCCTTACTACTTCTTGCTGTCAGCTGCGCAGCGATCTTCAGCTTTTCTTCGTTAATTTCACCTCTGATAATGGCCAACGGCCCGGTTATATCCTTCATCTCCAACAAAAAATCATGAACTGTTGCCAGCCTTTCTACCACCGAATTTTCTTCATCATTGCGGCTGACGACAACCTTGGTTTTGTCATCAAGTCTAAAATGCCTTCCTACCTTTAATAGACTAACCTCATTTACTCCGGGATCTCCGTGATTGACCGAGTCCTTCATTCTGTTGGCAAATTCCGGGTCTGTTAATAGACACCCTCCGGACGCGCATGGATAATCCGTTACCTCGAAAATGTCTGCAAGCTGTATCTGGTCTTTTCGTGAACGGCCCTTAATTTCAAGCAATTCATCCCTGTTTACAAGCCCGTTTATTTCAGGAATTGTGGGTTCAAGATGTTTTGCGCAAAGTGGCCTTAAAACGAGTCCTGTTAATCCTGCTTCTTTGTCAATTGTCTTCATTGCCTCTTTTCTCTGCGACATGGGACGCTGGCCAAGCACCTCGCCGGTTATGATAAAGTCTGCTCCGATCTCCTTCATGTATTCACCGGCTGCCCTGAAGATATTTATGCGGCAGTCAATACAGGGATTCATGTTTTTGCCGTAGCCGTGTTTCGGTTTCTTTACGATCTCCAGAAAGCTCTTGGTCGTATTTATAACCTTAACCGGTATTCCTAGTTTTTCTGAAACCTTTACCCCTTCCAGTTTACAACTACCCTTCGATGTGCAAAGGCAAAAAACTGTGGTAAAAGTCAGGGCAATAACATCGATACCCTGCTTTTTGATTACGTGTATAGCCAAAGTACTGTCCAGGCCTCCGGACAATAAAGCAAGTGCGGTTGTCATATCTAATTATCTAATGGTAAAAGGGTTAACGTAAGAAACTGCGCCGGCATGGTAAAAACATTAGAACATGGGTTCAATGCGGGTAAATTGCAGATTAAGTTATCTTACACAAAATATTCGAAGAGTTATTCTATCAGATAAAAGGTTTTGACACAAATATAAATCACTGATAGACTCAATTTCGTTTCATTTCCTGCTACAGAGAACCAAAGAGAGAGCTCGGATCGAGAATATATTTTTTCTTAAATCTGCGATAAAAGGAGAAAAATGTATAGATCACCAATCGCTTCAGGAAGTTTCTACCCCGGAAACAAAGAAGAGTTAGAGAGTGCGCTTAAGATTCTTATGGAAGATTGTCCACAAAGACAAAAGGCCCTGGGCGTAATCTCTCCACATGCGGGATATGTATATTCAGGCCGTGTAATGGGAAGCGTTTTTTCACGGATCGAAGTGCCGGATACCGTTGTTATACTTGCGCCAAACCACACGGGTCTCGGTACACCATTCTCTATCTGGCCGGAAGGATCCTGGCGAACACCGCTTGGTGACGTGTCAATAGACGAAGAACTTGTTAATGAAATTCTGAACAGATGTGAACTGCTTGAGAAAGATGAGGCGGCTCATCAAAACGAACACTCCGCAGAAGTTATATTACCCTTCCTTCAATACCGTAATCCACAGGTTAAGATTGTTGTAATTGTTGTCAGATCTGGCAACTTTGAGAATTTAAGTGCCGTTGGTAAATCTATTAGTGATGCTATTAAAACAACAAATCCTGACGCCCTTGTTGTCGCCTCATCTGATATGACTCACTACGAAACTCAACAGTCTGCTGATAAGAAAGATAAATCTGCAATAGCAGAAATTGTTGCTTTAAGAGAGGATGGACTTTACAGAGTTGTTCGCGAACAGGACATCAGTATGTGCGGCGTCAGCCCCGTAATTTCAATGATGGTTTGTTCAAAAGAACGAGATGCTGCAAAGGCTGAATTAATCAAGTACGAAACCAGTGGAGATACTACCGGTGACTATGACAGCGTAGTAGGATATGCTGGCTTAATTGTAGAGTAATTACATCATGCATCACAATCCAAAAATTTCTGTTATCATTCCTGCCCTGAACGAAGAAGAATCTATCGGACAGGTGCTAAATGACATTCCCGGTGAAATAGTTGAAAAAGTTATTGTTGTCGACAATGGCAGCAGTGACAATACGGTTACTGTGGCACAGAGCCTTGGCGCAAGTGTTGTGCTGGAGCCTCTGAAAGGTTATGGCGCTGCCTGTCTCAGAGGTATATCCATGCTTAAGCAAGATACAGATATTGTCGTG
>CAXMPV010000284.1:0-2263 GCA_964195175.1 uncultured Thermodesulfobacteriota bacterium
CACAAAGGATTCTCATTTGTTGAGATAAAGAGTCAATGCATTACAAATGACGGTCGCAGACGAGGGTTTAAAAACTCATATGAGATGTTAATGTCGTACAAGGAAACATATAAAATAAATAATAACACCAATAAATTAGAACATAATGAAATTGGAATTATAAAATGAAATATGAAATAAAGAAACTTGAAGAGCATGAAGTCAAGGATGCCATCAAAATCTTCAGATCAATAATTGATGAATTACACGCGGACAGCTCTAAAGTTGAACGCACACACTACAAAGCAACTCATCCTGTTAATAAAGTAAGAAAACAACTGGACGATAAGGACAGCGTCTATCTAATAGGTAAGCTGGGAGATGAAATCATAAGCTTTATGTTTGCCCTGGTTTCCGATGGCATCGGTAATATCCATTGGGCAGGCGTCAAACCGGAATATAGAAAAGAAGGATATGCAAAATTGCTTTTGCACAAAACGGTAAATGTATTTATAAAGAAATCATGTCACGAAGCCAGAGTTTTTATTTATCCTGAAGCAAAAGGTGCATACAAACTGTTCAAAAGCTTTGATTTTGAAGAAAAATCATTCATCGATGAACAGTTCTTTGGTGTCGGCATAATTTTAATGGAAAAAATGCTGGCACCGGTACCATTAAAAAAAGTAGCAAAGAAAATAATACTTACCGGTGAGGCAGGACAGGGCATAAAACTCATGGCACACACCCTGGGTAACATACTCGCCAAAATGGGAAAAGAGGTATCACTTAATATTATTTACGGAGCAGCCGTGCGCGGTGGAGAAATAACCGCCGAGTTGATCTATTCTGACGAGAAAATAGAGACCCCATTTTTTGATAAAGCTGACATAGGCGTCTGCTTATCAAAAAACAAAAAGGAGATGATTAATGCCAAAGAATTGATCGTCGAAGCAACCGCATATGACAGCGACCTCCTCCATCCCATTCCGGACATAATGCCGTTTGCCAAAATTGCAATGGACCAATTCCATAGTCATGTATTTGTAAACATGATAGCCCTGGGAAGGTTGCTCAGTATCATTGGTATTAAAATCGAAAAAGTAGACTTTGAATCGGAATTTCAATCAAGATTTCTTGAAGAAAATACACGCGCTGTAAAATTTGGCTATACATACCAAGATTAAGAAATACTTTTGTGTAAGGAGGGCATCGCCCACCTAAAATATTCTATAATTATAACTGTAGAATCCGTTTCCCCGCCTGAATAACATGTCTGGTGACCGAACCGGGCCAATAATAAATATTTGGCGGCACGGACAAACTTGTTTGTCCGTGTACAATAATCGTAAAAAATATCGTCTAATTTAAAACTCAATATTATGCAAAAATCCATTGTCCTTATAATCAGAGACGGCTGGGGGATTAACCCAAATCCAGACCATAATGCGATAATAAACGCCCATACGCCAAATACAGATTCTCTTCTGAAAAAATATCCAAACACTATACTGGAAGCATCCGGTACATCAGTAGGTTTACCGGAAGGTTATCAGGGTTCTTCCGAAGTAGGCCACCTTAACATTGGTGCCGGTAGAATCGTAGAACAGGAAATCACCAAAATAACAAACAACATTCAAGACGGTTCATTCTTTAAGAGCCCTGTCTTTCGGAAAGCCATTAATAACGTCCTGGAAAACAGTTCATCACTCCACCTGATGGGTCTCGTACAGGATGAAGGTGTGCACGCACACCAGGACCATCTTTTCGCAATTATGAAATATGCGAAGGAACAAGGTGTCAAAAGGCTATACATCCATTTCTTTGCGGACGGGAGAGATTCTGCTCCGAAAAGTACCGTAAACTATATCCGCACTCTGAAAGAGAAAATAGAAGAGTATGGTATAGGCGAAATTGCTACATTTATGGGTAGATACTATGCAATGGATCGGGGTAAAGAGTGGCAGCTCACAACAACAGCATACGATGCAATTACGAAGGGAGAGGGGGAAAAGATAGAAAATGGAGAAAGTCTGGAAGATGCAATACAGGAAGCCTACAAAACAAAAACTCCAAATGGTAAGGACATGTTTGATGAATATATTCCGCCCCTGATAATTGGAGGCTATGAAGGACTTAAGGATGGAGATTCCGTCATACACTTCAACTATAGACAGGATAGAGCAATTCAATTAACAAAAGCATTTATTGAAGATGATTATCAGGGCGAAAGGTGGAAAAAATTTGATATAGTCTATTGCGGACTCACCAGATATTACGACACGTT
>CAXMPV010000285.1:0-2238 GCA_964195175.1 uncultured Thermodesulfobacteriota bacterium
ATCCCTAACTCCTTTTCTCTCCGAGCCAGCCAGCTAATAGCATTTAATACAAGATCCTGATTACCCGGGTTGTCAGAAAATGCATTTGCAGCAAAATCTGTATCACCGAAAACAACAATACGCGGTCCCTTTTTACCAATATTTGCAAAAGCCTGTGTAGCATGTGGAGGAGCGGTAGGATTTGGTTCCGCTTCTCTCAACTCTGCTGCCACTGCTAAAATTATTGGAGAGCAGATATCCGAGTCTTCATCATATTTTGGTCTTTTTTTACCAACTATCTCAGTTTCACCCCAACTTTGATCAGGTGCCTGTACAATCCCTATAGTAGAGAATGCCATTGTATCTGTAATAGGGGCAATACTAAGTACGCTTGAACCATAAAAAACTGATGTCAGTTTTTTGATATCTTCTGTTATCTCATGGTCTAAGTACTTTTCATCACTTATATATATCTCAACAACCGTCTGCATACCAAAAAGCGGCATATTTACTTTATTGTATACGACAGGATCATCCCTTACTACTACACCATATTCTCCAAGCAATGCGTTTAATCCGGATGATTTATTGACACCTACGGCTGGCTCCAGCATAACGATCAACTTGCCGTTTTTAAGTTCGCCCTTATCGTTTATCAGTCTTGCGGAAGTACCTACATAGTCACGAATATAGTTTGTTTCTTGTGTGGAAAAACTCCTTGTTGGTCCTGCAATGAAAAGTATATCGCAATTCTCAGGAACTCGTTTCTGTTTTAATAAATCAAGTGGCAGAACGTTGTAATTAGCACGTTTTATGGCACTTGCCAGATTTCCCAACCCGGCACGTTCAAAATCTCCATACTCCCTTTCCCCATGTCCTTTGGTAAAGTAGACGTTTGTCTGTTTGCCCCGTGTTACGCTTAGGACCGCAGATGTAAAGACCTCTTCACCCTTGAATTTGAAAGGAAATTCTCTTTCAATTACTTCAGATTGCTTCACGTGTTTACTTTTATCTCCACAAGTGAAGATTACAGAATTCATCTGCAACTCCTCCAGATCCATCTTAAGCTTCTCTGCCAGCTCAGTTATTTTGGTACGATCTGTTAAAGGATTCAGGAGAGTGACCGTTACCTTGTCTGATAGATACTTATATTCTTCAAGTATATCTACGACCTGCCCGTAAAAACGGTAATCCTTGCTTTTCACCAAAAGTGAGGTAACAAAAACAGGTTGATCGAGACTCTTCAGAATTTTCTTTGTTTTGGCAGTTAAGGAATACTTTCCAGCCGCAGTAAAGTCGCAACGGTAATAGTGTCTATCGTTGATATAGCTGACAAATACAAAGATAGCTATAGCGATAAGTATCATGAAAATAACATTAGCCCCGATCAGGGTTTTTTGTTTTTTTACATTTAGTGGATTCTCTTGTGTTGTAACATCTTTCTTATTCAATGACTTTTCTACCTCCATTTTCTACTCTCAACATTTCGTACTGTAATAAACAAAAGTAATGCTGTAAAACTCAGATAGTAAATTACATCCCTGGTATCCACAATTCCTTTTGTAAAAGAGGACCAATGATCATAAGTTCCAATATACCCTATAGCTTCGTAAAACCAGTTATCACCGTATGTACTTAAGAAACCAACTACCCAGAGAATTATTAATGAAACTATTCCGATTACGGCCGCAACAACTTGATTCTTTGTTAACGACGACACAAGCAATCCAATAGACACAAATAGTCCACCCATTAGTAATAGTCCGATATAACTGGAAAAAATCGGCCCGAAGTCAGGATTTCCAAAAACAGACAGCAATAATACATATATCCATGTAGGAAGGATCATTACAGCATACAGGCTTAAGGCCGCAAGGAATTTACCAAACACTACATCAAAATCTGTCACCGGAGAAGTCATGAGAGTCTCAAGCGTTCCGGACTTTGCCTCATCTGAGAAGAGTTTCATGGTGATTACAGGTGTAAGCAACAGAAGGAAAAATTGAATTGAGTCCAGGCTGCCCTTAAGAGATGCTTCCTGCCAGAATTGCAAATTACCCGCAAAAAAGAAACCTGCTGCGACCAGGAATACGGAAATTACAACGTATGCTATTGGTGAATAGAAATAGGACAGAATTTCTCGTTGATATATCGTCGTTACATTACGCATTGGTTGTTTCTTCCTCCGTTTCCCCGGTAGTGATTTTATGAAAGATTTCCTCTAAGGTGATAGTCTGTCGTCTCATTTCACGCAATATA
>CAXMPV010000286.1:0-2223 GCA_964195175.1 uncultured Thermodesulfobacteriota bacterium
ATGACGTTTGCCAAAGCAATTTCAAATGGAACGCCCGTTGGAGGGTTTATAACTTCCGATAAGATTGCGTCTTCTTATAAAAGACCGGGTGCATCTACATTCGGTGGTAATCCTGTAACAAGTGTCTCTTCATTAGCTACACTTGACGTAATAAGTAAATACAACCTAGTTGATAACGCAAAAATGATGGGTGAATACCTCGAACAGAAGTTAAAGATACTTCAGGAAAAGCATTCGTTAATAGGTGATATCAGAGGAAGAGGTTTGATGCTTGGAGCTGAACTTGTTAATCAGGGGAAAGAACCTGCGGTACAGGAAACAGATACGATCCTGGAATATATGAAGGATAAAGGTGTTCTACTTGGCAAGGCAGGGAGCAATCGTAATGTTTTGGCCTTTCAGCCACCACTTATAATAGATAAAGATAATATTGACGAATTGACTGATGTGCTCGATAACGCTTTAGGTTATATTGAAAAACGTGGAGAATAAGACTAAAAAATGGTTTGATGAGCGATATCAGCTTAAAGAGATCATAGAGAAAAATGTAACTAACAAGTTGATTCCAAGAGGACTTAGCTGGTTTGGATGCATGGGCGGTTTGGCGCTGGTTGCCTTTATGATTCAGGTGGGTACTGGAATATTTCTGTTATTTTACTTTGTTCCTTCACTCGGTGAAGCGTTTAATAGTGTTAAGTATATAAGACATGCTGTTCCTTATGGGTGGTTAATACAGAAGATACATGCCGTTACTCCTCACTTCATGATAACCCTTGTATTTGCGCATATGTTAAGAATATTGTTTAAGGGAATCTATAAGAAACCGCGAGAACTGCACTGGGTTTCTGGTGCATCATTATTAGTATTAACATTAATTCTATGTTATACCGGTTCCCTTCTGCCAGCTAATGATTTATCATATTGGAGTATAAATTCTGTTGGTAGCGAAACTGGAATTTCAACTATGGTGACAGGTCATGGTGAGGGAGTGGTTCACTCTCGTGGTTTTAATGCAGTTTATGCATTACATATTGCATGTATACCTCTGCTGATGTGCATTATTATGGGATTTCATTTCTTGATGGTTCGCAGAACAGGTATTTCTGAACCATTGTAAGTAAATATAGCGGATATCTTTGGGCTTCCGCTATACTGATTAATTATAAATTTTATATGAGACTGCATGGTAGACTACAGAATAGGAAGAAATGAAGATGAACTGGAGCCGTTCTTTCCAAATGAGATACTCAGGCACACTCTGTTAACATTTCTCTTAATAAGCGCTATAATGCTTGGTGTTCTTTTTCTGCCAGAATCATATTATAACTCTGTTGATGGATCTGCTTCATCTGAAAATAGCATTCCGTGGTTTTTGCTACCATTCTATTACATCTCCAGCTTAATCGATAATAAGGCCTTATATATTCTTGTTATTTCACTCTATGCCGTAACTTTTATTGGAGTTCCGTTTCTTGATAGAAACAGTGAAAGAAGTTTATGTAAGAAACCGGTTTTCCTCTCAATAGTCTTAGTGAATCTGTTGATGATCCTCGCATTGGGAATAATTAAATATATACTATAGCAATGAAACATAAATATTCCGGTACAAAGGCTTTTTTACGTTTATCAGCCATGCTGTCAATAACTGCAATTCTATTCATATCTGCAGGATGTAAATTAATTGAAAACCTTCATCCTGAACTTGCTCAGAGAGGGGAAGAGTTTCCGGGGTCGAAGGAGTGCAGTGAATGCCATATAGATATTTATAATGAATGGGTAGAGTCGTCACATTCAAGCAGCTACACTAATAAAGTGTTTAAAGAATCTACAAATAACTATGAATTTAAGTTCTGTCTTGGGTGTCATGTGCCGGAGACGATATTTAAATCGCAGAGTGATGATTCCGCTGATAAAGCAGGAGTTGATCTGTTAATTGAAGAGATAGCGGCAAGATCCTATAAACTTGCGGACGGTGTTGATTGCCAGGGCTGTCATCTTACCGCGGATTGTACACTGGCCGGCCCGCATTCAGGTCTCTCTCCTCATCCTTCTGAGAAGAGAGAGAAATTGTATAAAACCAGTGCGCTTTGCGGGATTTGCCATAGAGATACGATGGAGGAGTATTTGGCATATATGCAAGGGGGTGGTGAAGAGACCTGTCAGGAGTGCCATATGCCCGCTGTCAATCGCAAACTGATACAGAATGAACCGTGGCAGAAGATA
>CAXMPV010000287.1:0-2208 GCA_964195175.1 uncultured Thermodesulfobacteriota bacterium
TGAAAAACTAATACTCAAACACCCTCCGTAGTGATACAAATATGATATGTATCCTACCTCGAACGGTTTGGAATTTTATCAGGACCCTTTTATTGTGTCAAGAAAAAACTATTCAATTCTATTCAATTCTATTCAATGAATATTATGATATAAAACCCTGGCATCAGAAAGATATTTAAATGCCTTTTAGCCAGCATTATCGCAATATTCAGCAATAACAACATTAAATTTTGATACTTTATTCAGTGATGCCCACAACACCTGCCAAAAGCGGCTATAATATGCCAACAAAATAGTGTTTTCGGATCGAACTTACCGAATAATTGCTCAGTTATTACTTCTCACTTAGGATATTTTCAACAAAATGAGTATCAATATCGCCAGTAGCAAATCTTGAATCTGAAATAATCTTAAGATGAAGAGGTATTGTTGTCTTAATACCTTCAATCCTATATTCGCTTAAGGCCCTTTTCATACAGGCCATTGCCTCTTCCCTTCCTTTTTGATGTCCTATCAATTTGCCCAATAGCGAATCATAGTACGGAGGCACCTCGTATCCCGAATAAACATGTGAATCAACTCTGACGCCCTTACCTCCGGGAGCAACACACATTGTGATCTTGCCGGCATGTGGCCTAAAGTCGTTGTCAGGATCTTCAGCATTGATCCTGCACTCTATTGCAACCCCCTCACTTTTTATCTTCTTCTGGCGCAAATTCAATCTTTCACCAGAGGCAATCCTGATTTGCTCTTTTACCAGATCAATTCCCGTTAGCATTTCCGTCACAGGATGCTCAACCTGAAGCCTGGTATTCATTTCTATAAAATAATGATTTCCCTCTGTATCCACTAAGAATTCTACTGTGCCAACATTGGTATAATTAACGGCCTTTGCAAGCTTTATTGCTGATTTACAAATATCTTCACGTAGTTGATCAGATATATTCGGTGACGGTGCCTGCTCAACTAACTTCTGATGCCTTCTTTGAATTGAACAATCCCTCTCACCAAGATGTACAATATTACCATATTTATCAGCAACTATCTGGACTTCAATGTGACGTGAAGGCTCTATGTATTTTTCGATATAAATAGAAGAATTATTAAAAGCCACTTGCGCTTCACGCTTAGCAACCGCTATAGCATTAACCAGGCTTATATCATTATGGGCAACTCTCATACCCCTCCCACCACCACCAAAAGACGCTTTTATTAAGATAGGGTAACCTATCTTATGAGCAACCTCTATGGCCTGCTGCTGATTATCAATAGTAGATTCGCTACCAGGAATTACCGGTATCTTATTTTCGATTGCAATATTTCTAGCGAGTGTTTTATCACCCATTTTATTCATCACATCGGAACTCGGCCCAATAAAAACGATGTTGGAAGATTCACATACTTCAGCAAAGTGACTATTTTCCGCCAGAAAGCCGTATCCCGGATGTATAGCCTCTATATCGGCAATCTCAGCAGCGCTTATAATACTGGGAATATTTAAATAACTTTCTGCTGATTCCCCTGGACCAACGCATACATGAGCATCTGCGTATTCCAGATATAATGCATTTTTATCCGCCGTTGAGTATGCGATAACAGTTTCTATACCAAGTTCTTTACAGGTCCTTAATATCCTTAGAGCTATTTCACCTCTGTTTGCAATTAGAATCCTGGAAAACATAATATATGCACACTCCTCCCAATTTTAATATTTTTCGCAAAATACATAAGAATAAAACTCCGGATTTGTTTATACTTGTGTGGTCTAATACCTATATAACAAATACGCGTAAATAATGCAGGGCTATCTTATAGATTCGCTTTCACGCGAATGAATGTAAGGCAATACTAAACTATCCGCTTCAATCTCCAGAGGTATCGACACTAAAGAGAGGTTGTCCATACTCAACAGCAGTACCGTTGTCCACCAATATCTCGACAATTTTCCCTTTAACCTCTGCTTTAACTTCGTTCATAATCTTCATTGCCTCAATGATACAGACAACTGTCTCTTCGCCAACTCCATCACCAACAGCAACATAAGGATCAGCAGCCGGAGCACTTGTATAAAATGTCCCAACCATTGGAGCCACAATCTCAGAAACGCTTGATTCATTGTCTGATGTTATATATTTAGTAGCACCTTCCGGCAGCGAAGATTTCACATCTGGAAGCTGAATACTCGTTTGTATAGAGTCCAGATTATTC
>CAXMPV010000288.1:0-2199 GCA_964195175.1 uncultured Thermodesulfobacteriota bacterium
CCGAGGGCTTGAAAGGGGGATTAAAAAAATGTGAAGTCCAGAATCGACTTATTTATTGCGTTAAGTCGGAGTAACGATTAATCGTGGTACGTCTCCTATTACGCGTCCCGGTCCCCTGTTACGTCCGTATCGTAGAGCCAGCTACCATTTACAACGTGATGTAGTATATTAACAAGTATTATGATCTAAGCAGGGTTACTTTTACAAATCTTGCATAATTTAATTAACACACATTGTGCTACCTGTTCAACGTTAGGATAATCGATTGGTTTATTATCAACATGCCAAAAATTAAACATAATATCCTTAAGTGGGCACGGGAAACCTCAAGATACTCCCTTGAAGAATCAGCTCACAAGCTCGGTATTGAGGATAGTAAAGCTGCTACTGCAGCAGAAAAGCTTACTGCCTTTGAGGAAGGGAAAAAGGATCCATCTAGATCATTACTTATTCGAATGTCCAAGCAGTACCATCGCCCACTCTTGACTTTTTATCTTGACCAGCCACCCAATACTGGTGATCGCGGCGAAGATTTTCGGACCTTACCTGATCATTATGAAGAAGTTGAGAATGCGTATGTTGATGTTCTGATCCGAGACATCAAAGCTCGCCAAAGCACTGTTCGTGAGACGCTCATTGACTCAGATGAGGAGAACCGGCTTGATTTTATTGGCAAGCACAAGATTGACAATGGCGTAGAACGTATTGTCCAAACAATTAGAGAGACTCTTAATGTCAGTCTCGATGACTATCGAAACCAACCTGGTTACAAAGATGCTTTTAGACTTTTACGCCAGCATGCAGAGATGGCTGGCATCTTTGTACTCCTAAAGGGAAACCTAGGTTCATATCACAGCAATATTGGAGTGACAGTATTTAGAGGTTTCGCTCTTTCTGACGATATAGCGCCCTTTATTGTAATCAATGATAGAGACGCTGAAGCAGCATGGTCATTTACACTATTGCATGAGATAGCGCATCTAATATTGGGTGAAACAGGTGTTAGCGGTGCCTATGCCGAGAAGCAGATCGAAAAATTCTGTAATGAAGTGGCAAGTGAATTTTTGCTGCCTACGGCCGAATTTAACAGGTTCCATGTCTCCAGCTTCGAATTTGAAACAATAAATTCAGAAATATCGGAGTATGCTTTTTTACATAAACTTAGCAGTTCCCATATTGCTTATCGGCTATTCCTTCGTGGTGATATTGATAAACCCTTATGGGAAAATTCACGTGAATATTTCAGGAATAAATGGCTTGAGAAGCGCAATATTATAAAGGAGAAAAATAGCCTGAAAGATGGTGGGCCAAATTACTATATAGTAAAACACTACAAGCTAGGGGCGCTGGTAGAATTGGTGCAGCGTTTAACTTATGCAGGCTCATTAACGACGACAAAAGCAGGCATGTTATTGGATGTGAGGCCTCTTAAGGTGCACCGACTATTTGAAACCGGATAATCTGCATAAAGGATAATGTATTGATATATTTGCTCGATGCTAACACTCTGATTGATGCCAAAAGGGATTACTATCCGATCGACCGAGTGCCTGAGTTTTGGAGTTGACTCGTTTTCCAAGGACAACAGGGTAAGATTAAAATCCCCATTGAAGTATATGAAGAATTTTCTGACACGAAAGATAAAGATGGTAAGAAAGATACACTGGCTTCTTGGGCTGAAGAAGTAGAAGTTAGGGAAGCGCTATTGCTTGAAGAAGAAGCGGAACAGGACTTGGTGGCTCGGATAACATATGGCGGTTATGTTGCAAATCCAACAGATGATGAATTAGAAAAAATAGGCCGAGATCCATTTCTATTGTCTTACGCTCTTAAAGATCCGGAAAACCGTTGCGTTGTGACAACAGAAACTTCTAAACCATCAAGGCAGGGTGCTAATCGACACCTCCCTGATGTATGCAGGGATTTTGGCATACCTTGCATAAATAATTTCCAAATGATTAAGGAGATGGATTTTAGTACTAACTGGAATACTGCTTAATGTTTTTCACTTGAAGGCTAATTCAAGCAAAAATAAGGACGGTTCTAGAATCGTGAATTCTTGATTTGCCTTTGTTTTTAAACGAAGATAAATCCACCTGTTTACTACACGCAAAAGAGCTATTAAAAACATCGATAACTGACGTTACGGTTTTTTCATCCCCCTTTCAAGCCCTCGGCAAAATTGTGCTCAGATCAGGG
>CAXMPV010000289.1:0-2188 GCA_964195175.1 uncultured Thermodesulfobacteriota bacterium
TGTTCATGAGTATTGTACTGATACTATCTTAACTGCTTAATCTATAAGAGAACACGGAGTTAACCTATATGTTAAAAAGAGATAAAAAAGCTGAGTTTCTTGAGGTTGGTATTGTCTCCATGAAATATCAATTTACTACCGAAAATAAGTTCAACAAGAGTCCACTTTCCAAGTCAAAATATAACCAGTTATTGGAACTGCAGGGCAGTGATCCGATGAAGGTTATGGCAGAGGAGGATTCGAAAATGAGTTGGTGGATGTTCCAGGATGAGTTCTTTATCGAGGATGAAGAACTGACTGCAGACGACCTGAAGGCCTTCGCCCTTAAAGGGATCAGGAAGAATAAAAAATAATTAATTAGCCACAGATTCACACTCCCCGGACATAAAGCGCCGAGGACAAGGATCAATACTGAAAGAAATAAGAAGATAGGTAGGAGCAGAAGATGGAAACATTCATTATAATAGCCACTGTCGGAGCAGGGTTTATATTTCTTTTCTGGTTTATCCTGAACCTGAGAGATGAGAACCGCAAGCTTTTAAAGAGACAGGAAGATTTATTAACAAAGATTGAGGAAGCGCAGAACGAAGGACTTAAGGTATTGAAGGATGGACAAAGTATGCTGTCGAAGACCATGTATAAGCTTGATCTGGAAGAGAGGGCCGGGTTGAAGACATTGGAAGAGATATCCAAAAATACCGGAGAGAAAAAAGAGTAACAGGATGAAGTATTATGGCTTGCGTCCGAACGACCTGAAGACAGTGTCACAATAGTAGTCAATTTATCATTCTGAACAGATCCCGAAACAATACTGAATCAAGTTCAGCACAGAATTCGGGATGACAATTGCCACTCACCTGTATCATTCTGCACCTCTCCGTTGTCACTTGCCTTTTGTATACCTTTCATCTATAATCCGATTCAATTTTTTTCAATAAATAGCCTGAGGTGTTTCTATGGGTATGTTAGGTGCCGCACTGGTTTATGTTGGCTTTGTACTGTTTATGAATGGCTTGAAGACTCTTGGGAAGCTCAAAGCCAGCCATGTTATCCCTATGAATATATTTACCGGCACACTCATCGTCGCCGGAGCGATAAGAATTGTACTGTTCCACGGAGAGGGGATCACACCCTATTTCTATGCGATGCAGTCTCTCCTGTTCGGGTTCACCTATTTATGGGTTGCCATTAACTCTATATGGAAACTGGAGGAGGATGGACTAGGGTGGTATTGCATGCTGGTTACTGTGGTGGCTGTGCCAACCGCATTCACTGCCTTACCGGATACCGGCATGCTCGTACTCTGGTTGATGTGGGCGAGCCTGTGGTTTATGTTTTTCCTCCTGTTAAGCCTGCGAATCAATATAGCAAAGATTACTGGATACTGGACGATTGTCAATGCGGTTGTGACTGGTGTGGCAGGATACACTATCCTGATCGAGGTATGGCCGTGGCTGTAGCCTTTACGGTCGCTTTGTGATTATCTTAGAGAACCGTTCTATTTATTACATTTCTGAAAGGAATATATTATGGAAAAAAATATCCTGGTACCAATATCAGATGGTTGTGAGGAGATTGAAGCGGCGTGTATTATTGATGTCCTGAGACGTGCGGACGCTGATGTGACGGTAGCATCAGTTGGCAATTTGCAGATAACTGCGTCAAGAGGTATAAAAATAATTGCTGACCGATTAATCTCTGACTGCGTCAATGAATCGTATGATCTGATTGCATTGCCAGGCGGAATGCCCGGTGCGGAACGTCTGCGAGATTCTAAGGAGTTGACGGATCTGCTGACACGTCAGAAGCAGGAAGGGAAATTGTTTGCCGCAATATGTGCTTCTCCCGCGATAGTATTACAGCACCACGGACTCCTGGATGATCTAAAGGCAACTGCGTATCCCGGCTTTGCCGAACAGCTCAAGAATACTGAATCTATTGAATCACGGGTAGTAGTAGATGGTAATTGCATAACCAGCCGTGGGCCCGGAACAGCCTTGGAGTTTTCCCTGAAATTGGTTGAAATACTCTATGGAGAAGAGATGTCGAAAAAGATTGCAGATGCGATGCTTGTGGATTGATGATTTATTATTGTTGATTGGCGATTGGAAGAAAGAGAAGCAAGAAGCCTTTCGGATTGAAGATTGTTGATTGATGATTGAGAAAATCTAGAAGCAAGATGTTAGAG